>JAHDHZ010000034.1 GCA_020631045.1 Flavobacteriales bacterium
CTTCTGCTACTTTTTCAGCTGCTTCTTTCAATAAAATTACAGACTCAACTTTAAGACCTGATTCCTCAATTAGCACTTTTGCTTCTTCTGCATTGGTTCCCTGTAATCGAACAATGATGGGCACTTTAACCTCTCCGATGTTTTTGTAAGCATCTACAACGCCTTGTGCCACTCTATCGCAACGTACAATTCCACCAAAAATATTCACCAAAATAGCTTTTACCTTAGGGTCTTTCAATATAATTCTAAATGCTTTTTCAACACGTTCTGCATTGGCAGTACCCCCAACATCTAAAAAGTTTGCAGGATCTCCGCCCGAGAGTTTAATGATGTCCATGGTAGCCATTGCTAGACCTGCTCCATTTACCATACAACCCACATTGCCATCAAGTTGCACGTAATTTAATCCTGCTTCTCCAGCCTCTACTTCGGTAGGATCTTCTTCAGTCTTATCTCGCATCGCCGCTAAGTCTTTGTGTCTAAACAATGCGTTCTCATCTAAACTCACCTTAGAATCAACCGCTATGATTTTATCATCAGAAGTCTTTAATACCGGATTAATCTCAAACATTGAAGCATCAGAGCCTTCATATGCTTTGTAAAGCGCAAATACAAACTTGGTCATTTGTTTAAATGCTTGGCCTGAAAGACCTAAATTAAAAGCTACTTTTCTTGCTTGAAAACCTTGCAAACCAACTCTAGGATCAATTTCTTCTGTAAAAATCAAGTGTGGTGTTTTCTCAGCAACTGCTTCAATATCCATACCACCTTCGGTAGAATACATGATCATGTTTCTGCCTGTAGCTCTGTTAAGTAAAATACTCATATAAAACTCACTAGGCTCACTTTCTCCCGGATAGTATACATCTTGAGCAATCAATACTTTGTTCACCTTTTTACCCTGGGATGGAGTTTGAGGAGTAATCAATTGCATGCCAATGATTTCAGAGGAAGTTTGCTCTACCTCTTCTAAAGATTTAGCCAGCTTTACCCCTCCGCCTTTGCCTCGGCCTCCAGCATGAATCTGAGCTTTAACCACCCACCACTCAGTGCCAGTCTCTTGATTTAGTTTTTTCGCAGCATCAACTGCTTGCTGAGGCGTATCTGCAACAATTCCTTCTTGAATGGCAACGCCGTAGCTTTTTAAAATTTCTTTTCCTTGATATTCGTGTAAATTCATGAGATAAACTTGTGAAACAAATATAGAATCTTTAGTGTTTTATTAACGTTTTTTCTACAAAAGTTTTTGCATTATAAATCTGTATAAAATAAGCCCCCTTTGGCAAGTTACCTAAATCAACTTTCCTTTGACTGCTTGCGCCCTGCAAAACCAATCTTGAAGAAAGATCAAACAACTTAAACCAATGTAATTCTTCATTGGGATAATCAATGTAAAGCATATCACTTACTGGATTAGGATAAATCTTGATCTGTTTTTTTAAGAGCTGATGACTTAAAACCAAAGATTTCATCGAAGAATCTACAATTGAAGTGCAAGAGTCTAAATTAAACAGATAGTGTGCTTGGTTATTCTCTAAGTTAACATCAAGCAATGAATCACGATCAGAACAAACTCGAATATCTACATGCAATGTATTCATCTGATCTAAATCTCGTTTTAATTGACAAAGATCAAGGGGCAAATCATAATCAACCAACACATCACTAACCGCTAAAAAATCATAAACAAACACGCTATCATAGCCAAAATACGAAGTATCAAACTGCAAAAGAGTATCTGTAAAAAAGACTAGAGAATCTACCACCAAAGTGTCGTACAACTCGATTGTGTCTGTAAGATTTAAAGTTGAATCAAACTCAATTTGCACAATAGTATCAATAGAAACATGCTGCACAACCGTACTATCAAATAGATATACTGAATCAACAGAAACACTTGTAAAAATAGAATCTTCAGAATAAAAATGTAATTTCAACTGAACAGAATCTGCACTAATTTTTCCATCTAACAAAGAACTGATATTCAATTTATAATTAAGCGTATCAATAGTGTCTAACTGAGTTTGAACAGACAAATCGTAAGCACACTTAAATTTTGAATAATTGAGCTGATCTTCAAAAACACGAACATTGTCATCTTCTCTAAATTCTAGCACTTGCTGATCATCATCAATACTCGTAATAATGTATTGATTGGCATGATCAACAAAATCAAATGAACAGATGTTGTAAAAATATGAACGAGCCATTTGATTGAACCTGTAAAGTGTGTCTACATAAATCTCTGAAACCAAATAATCTAATGAATCTAACTGCTGATCATCAGAACTAAATACCCTGAGCACAAAGCTTGACGCCCCTGCATTGGTCTGATTTGATATTCTCGGATATACGTTTAACGTAGTATCATCTTTAAACGAAACATTTAACTGAGAAAGCCTCAGGTTCGGAAGAGCTGAACAAGAATCTAAATAATAATCAATCGTTGTATCTTGCACAACATATCTGTGCTTTGAAGTAGTTTCATCATATTCTAACACATCATCATCAACATCAATTTGAAAAGATAAAAAATGATCTTCTAAATCAAGATTTAAACTTGCATCACATAAATACAAATCTTGATTAACAATTAAGGTGTCTGCCGGCAAAATTGAATCAACACGCAATTCATATAAAAGTCTTCTAAAAAAAGAATTTGTTGTTTTTTGCAAGTAGAATTGAATTTTTTGAGCAGATGAACTTGCTGATCCTTTATTGATAATGCGCCCTTGAGTTTGCAATACATTTTCTTGACGGGTAAACCACAAAGAGTCTGCATACAAATCAGGAGCTTTATTACAAAAAGGCACTTGAACAAAACCAAAATCACTGTTGTTATTGAATTCATTTGATTCAAAAATTTCTTTTTCAACATCTACTACATACCCTATATAATAAGCGCCACCTTTTAGGGCAGGCATGTCACAAAAATTTAAAATTACCGAGTCTTGAAAAACCCCTAAAGCATCAATAGAATCTACTCGAAGCGCATATGCACTATAATCAAAGGCATCAGAAATGGCATTATTAGCAGAGAAATACAAGCCAACATCAAAAGCACTACTTTTAAACGCACCCAAATTTCTAAGCGTATAACGCACTTTGTAACTTGGCAACAACGAATCAATCAGTTCAATTGAGATGGTATCTACAGCAAGATCTGTCACTTTATTACAAGAGTCAATTACAACAACATTTGAAAGCGCAAGGCTATTATTGTCTTCATCTAATTCAACAATCTGATCATCTGAATCAACAAATACATCTAAGTAATAATTGCCTTGTACAAATCCATCAAGTGCGCACAAATCAATTTGAATTTGCTTAAAAAGTGTGTCTTGAGCACCTAAGGTGTCATGAATTACCTCTTGGATTACATCTTTTCTTAAAGTTGAAAAACCATTTACATAGGTTCTCATTTTTACATCAAACAAGAAACCTGAAGCATCAATTCCGCCATGATTTACAATCTTAAACACAGCTGTAACTGAAGAATCTAAAATTTGAATAGAGTCTAACCCTAAAGACAAATCAGCAAAAGGCAAACAAGTCAAATATGGCCTTTTTTGCTGATGAGTGTACACCATTCTTGCGATTTGCTCTAAAGTAAATTGCTCTCTACACGTTTGTCTTGAATAAGACATATGATTGTCGGTAAGCGGATCATACTGGTCTCCATTCTCATCAAACTGTATTGAGGTGTACTCACAATTTTGATTTACCTTACCCAATAAGATCGGATCAGCTGGTGTATCACAAAATAAATCTCCTGCCACATCACAATTTGAGCCATTCACAAGTTCTTTATTTCCGCCCGTAGTTGCATGTGTATGTGGCAAGCCATAAAAATGTCCTAACTCATGAATCAACGTCTTGTCTGAGCGCTCAACATAACTATTCATAACAATAAACTGTTTTTCATGGTCTGAACTTCCGTAGTAGGCTCCTGCATAAAACACACCACCTTTATAAAAAATATTGATCACATAATCTTTTCTATATTGAGCATTCATATTTCTTACAGATGCTGAATTAAATAATCCATCATCATAATAATGAATCGTCGAATCACATTGATAAAACTGAATTCCAGTCACTAAAAAAGCTTCATTAGCAGCTTGTAAATCTCTTTGAATAATTGAATCTGTAGCCCCTAAACTACTATCAGAAGAATGAAAGACATGAAAAACAATCGGCGCATAATCTAAGGCAGAGTCTGATTTCTGACTAGAAGATTGCAGATATTTTTTCTTAAATTTTTGAAAACCAACAAGATCAACAGACTCTAGATGTTCTTGAGTCGACCCGCACGGACTGTACTGAGCAATTCCTTGCTGATCCATTAAAAAGACAAAAGCAAAAAGAAAGAAGAAGTATATTTTTTTCATGCCGTTTATTTTCG
Source organism: Flavobacteriales bacterium (assembly GCA_020631045.1). Lineage (GTDB taxonomy): Bacteria > Bacteroidota > Bacteroidia > Flavobacteriales_G > JALEGO01 > JAHDHZ01. Next base: position 4,406 of record JAHDHZ010000034.1, read on the forward strand.
CGGCTAATGTACAACTTTTAGCACGAAAAAAACATCATTTTCAATCTCTTTACGTTGTTTCAACTCTGTTGTTAAAGATTGAATATCAGGAGCTTTTACCCCAAGACTATGAGCAAGCAAAACAGCTGACTGAAAGATTCTCAACTCATCAACACATTTTTCTTTAAAAAAGGTTTCAATCAATCGAGTTCCACCCTCAACGATCAAAGACTGAACATTCATTTCATATAAACAAGTCAAGATCTGAGCAGTTATATTTTGCTTAAAATCAATAGGCTTATATGTTTTATTTTTTTGGGGTGGATGAGCTCTATTTTTTTCATGAAAAACCAGTGTAGGAAAATCATCGCTAAATAAGTGCAATTTTTTAGAGAGCCTCAATGTTCGATCAAGCACAATACGCAAAGGCTGATTTCCTTCAAACAGACGCGCTGTGAGCTTAGGATCATCAATTTCTGCTGTTGTAGTACCAACCATAATGGCTGATTCTTGCACTCTAAAGAGATGAGAATAAGCCTTTGAATAGTTATTTGATATACTAATCTGCTGAGCACTACCATCTTTAAGAGATGCAATATATCCATCTGCAGTCTCTGCCCATTTAGCAATTACAAAGGGGCGTTTTTTTTCATGAAACGTAAAAAACCTTCTATTGATGTACCTCCCATGCTGCTCAAACAAACCTACTTGCACCTGAATACCATGTTCTTTGAGCAAAGCAATACCTTTACCATCTACTTTTGCAAAAGAATCTCTGTTTGAAATAACAACTCTTTTAATTTTATGCTTTACTAGTAGCTCTGCACAAGGAGGTGTTTTTCCATGATGCGCACAGGGCTCTAAATTAACATATAAAGTAGCGTGCTCTAAAAGTGATTTATCTTCAACACTTTCTATAGCATTCACCTCAGCGTGCGGGCCACCATATTGCATGTGATATCCTTCACCAATAATCTTATCTTGACATACAATAACACACCCGACCAAAGGATTAGGCTGCACTTTACCTAAGCCTCTTTGAGCCAATTCAAAGACTCTAAGCATCATATCGCAATCAAGATCTGAATACATATCTTTGCAAAGATACACAGTACAAACGATGCTTTTAAAAGAATTTTATGCCGATTTTAAAGACGCGCTCAAAAACCATTATGAGCCTTCTGAAATACGCATACTTCTGAAAATTTGTCTAGAAGATTTACTAGATATTTACACACTTGATTTTGACAAAAAACTAGACACAGAGCAGATTAAACAACTCACAATCGCTCAACATCAATTAATAAAACACATTCCCATTCAGCACATCACAGAAAAGAGTCATTTTTACGGACTCATCTTAAAAGTAAACTCAGATGTGTTAATTCCAAGACCTGAAACTGAAGAGCTTACCGACTTAATCTTAAAACAAATCAAACCATCTGATACTGAATTTCTAGATCTTGCAACAGGCAGTGGATGCATTGCTTTAGCCATAAAAAACAGCTGCAGTCGGCTCAATGTTGAAGGCTGTGACATTAGTGAAAAAGCTCTTAAAATCGCTAAAGAAAACGCCGAAAGGCTAAAGCTACAGATCTACTTTTACAAAGACGACATTTTAAAGCTTAAACATACTGGTAAGACCTTTGATGTCATGGTGAGTAATCCACCCTATATATTAGAAACAGAAGCAGCCCAAATGCATAAAAATGTGTTTGATCACGAACCACACTTAGCACTTTTTGAACCTAAAAAGCAAAGCATTTTTTTCTATAAAAAAATTATTGAATTTGCTAAAACTGCCTTAAAGCCAGGCGGAAGACTTTATTTTGAACTCAATCCACTCACAGCAAATCAAGTATATGATTTTGCTAACACTTTAGGTTTTCACGCTCAGATAAAAAATGACTTGAGCGGCAAGGCCCGTTTCATGATCTTAAAACACGCTTAAAATTCAATTATTTTAAAAATTGTACCTTTAAAATCAAATAAACCAAATGATTATGAAAAAAATTATACTTTCTAGTTTAAGCCTAGCTCTTTTGGGTGGATGGGCAGGCGCACAAGAGGTTCCGACAATTGAAGTGAAAGAAGTCAAAGATATTTTAAACGGAGACACAAGAGATGCTTTCGCTGTTGATGTGTACGGAAACGACAAGGGATTGGTCGAAAAAGATTTAAAATCTGCCTTGAAAGATAAAGATGCTAAGGTCTCTACAAAAAAAGATTTCTTCGCTGACAATGCTATGTTTAAAGAGTTTGGCGACAATAATACAGTTGATGTATATGCTAAAATTGAAGAGAAAACTGAAAACGTATTTTCTTTAGTTGCTGCTGTTGATTTGGGTGGAGCTTACCTTTCTTCTGCAGATCAAGCAAATGCAGTTAAACTTGCTGCTTTTAAAAAATGGTTAAGAGAAGTTGCTGTTCAAGCATCACGTGATGCAGTAGCAGAAGAGGTAAAGACCGCTGAAAAACTACTCTCTAAGCAAGAAAAAACATTAGATGGTCTCAAGAAAGACAAAGAAAATCTTGAAAAAGATATCAAAGACAACGAAAACAAAATTGAGGAGTCTAAAAAGGCGATTGAGGCAGACAAAAAAGCCATTGAAGAAAACACTAAAAAGCAAGGTGAGACTCAAAGTGAAATTGAAAAACAACGTGTTGTAGTCAAAGACTTGCAATTAAAAGAAAAAGCTGTTAAATAATAAGAAACACTAACAGCAACAACTCAGAGAAGGCTCTTGATCAATTCAAGGGCCTTTTTTTGTACCTCAGCGTTCTGTGCAATATCATCGATTTGCTCAAGTTTCATGACCTGTTGCATAATCTTGCGCTGCTTATTGCCTTTTTCTAAGGCTTGAGCGTAAGGTGTGTGCGAAAAGGTGACTAAACTGTATAAGGGCACCCAGAGCTCAGGATAATGCTTGTGCAAAAAGCCCTCAACCTTTTTGGTTCTCAGAAACTCAGCATCTGCTACCTTATCACGCATCTCAATAAAATTATACAAAGCCAAATCACAAATTGCCTGGGCGTCTTTCACTCTATGATCAGAATATAGGCTAATCACTTTTGCTAAATCATTACCGTGTTGATCAAGCAAGTCGTTGAAAATGGTACAATCTTCAAAACCAGCATTCATGCCTTGCCCATAAAAAGGAACAATAGCATGGGCAGCATCTCCCAACAAACTAACCTCATCTTTATAATTCCAGGGATTTGCTAAAGTATATACCAAATGTGAGGTTGGATTGTTTTCAAAATCACCTTTAAAATCATCTATTTTATCAAATGCATCAGCAAAATTTTGCTTGAAAAAGGCTTTAAAATCTTCATAATTTTCAAGTGCTTTAAAAGAAATCTTTCCTTCTAAGGCTAAAAACAAAGTACAAGTAAAACTCTTATCATGATTGGGCAGAGCGATGAGCATAAAATCTTTTCTTGGCCAGATATGTAAAGCTTCATGAAGCTCAAACTGATAATCACCATTTTTAGCCTCAATGGTGAATTCTTTGTATCCATGAGAAATAAACCTCTGCTCAAAATTAATGCCCGGCACTTTTTGTAAGGCAAAACGCACCTTTGAAAACGCACCATCTGTGCCTAATAAGAACTGGTAGTTTTTGGTGGTCTGCTCTTTGGTTGCATAGGCCTCAAAGGCTAGTCGCTTGTTTTTAAAATCTATTTCTCTGAGCTTTTGATTAAAATGTAAAGAAACGTTGTCATGCGCATCAGCAGCTTCGAGCAACATGATGTTTAAATCACCTCTAGGTACAGAATTGATGGCCTGCCCCTCTTTGCCATAAGGCTGATAAGTAGGCGTGCCGTCTAAGTCGTGCATTTGACGACCAAACATAGGAATGGTAATGGCCTTTACTTTTTCATCTAAGCCTACAGTTTTTAAAGCCTTTAAACCACGATCAGAAAGTGCCAGATTGATTGACCTACCACCTAAATATCCTTTTTTTCTAGGATCTGGGCGTTTTTCAAAAACTTCAACCTCAAAGCCTTTCTGAGCTAAAAAAAGGGCTTGTAGTGCGCCTACAAGCCCTGCCCCTATAATGGTTATTTTTTGCTCAGAAGCCTTCACTTAGCCATTCATTGAAACCAAAAACTCTTCATTGCTCTGAGTAAACTTCATCTTATCTTGAATGAAATTCATTGCCTCTACAGGAGTCATGTCAGCCAAATGCTTACGTAAGATCCATATGCGTTGCAGAGTTTCTTTATCAAGCAACAAGTCGTCACGACGAGTCGATGAAGAAATAATATCAATGGCCGGAAAGATTCTTCTATTTGAAATCTTACGGTCTAATTGCAGTTCCATGTTACCCGTTCCTTTGAATTCTTCAAAGATCACTTCATCCATTTTAGAGCCTGTTTCAGTAAGTGCGGTGGCTATGATTGAGAGAGAACCTCCGTTTTCGATGTTTCTTGCTGCTCCGAAGAATCTTTTAGGTTTGTGCAGTGCGTTGGCATCCACCCCACCGGTCAACACCTTACCAGAAGCAGGTGAAACCGTATTGTAAGCTCTTGCTAAACGCGTAATAGAGTCTAATAAAATGACCACATCGTGTCCGCATTCGGTCATACGCTTTGCTTTTTCAAGCACGATGTTGGCTACTTTTACATGACGATCAGCCGGCTCATCAAAGGTAGAGGCAATTACCTCTGCATTGACACTTCTAGCCATATCAGTCACCTCTTCAGGACGCTCATCAATCAACAAGACAATCAAATATACCTCAGGATGATTTGCTGCAATAGCATTGGCTACATCTTTCAACAAAACTGTCTTACCTGTTTTAGGCTGCGCAACGATCAATCCACGTTGCCCTTTCCCTATCGGAGCAAACAAATCCATGATACGCGTTGACAATGAATCTTTGGCGTGGCCCGTTAATTTGAACTTTTCATCAGGAAACAAAGGCGTTAAGAAATCAAAAGGCACTCTGTTTCTTATCTGCTCTGGAGTTTTGCCATTGATCATGTCAATATTGGTCAATGGAAAATACTTCTCTCCTTCTTTAGGAGGACGAATTTGCCCCACAATGGTATCTCCAGTTTTCAATCCAAACAAACGCACTTGAGATTGAGAGATGTATACATCGTCAGGAGAAGACAAATAATTATAATCTGAAGAACGCATAAACCCGTATCCATCAGGCATAATTTCAATGACTCCTTCTGTGCTCACATCGCCATCAAACTCAATCACTGGTTTTTGCTCTTTTTTAGGTTGAGGCTTCTCTTCTCTTCTTTTTTCTTGTTTGGGTTGAGTTGGCTTTTCTTTTGGCTCACTCACCTCTTTGGCTTCTTTTACTTCTGTTTTTTTATCAGCATCCACTTTTGAATCCGCTGTTTTTTTGGGGCTCTTTGCCTCTGGTTTTTCAGCATCTTTCACAATGCGTTTTCTGGGCTTCTTTTTTACTTCTTCTTTCACAGAAGGCATTGCCGCCTGCTGATCTAAAATAGCGTAGACCAAATCGTCTTTTTCAAGCTTATCTGATTTTTTTACAGCTAATTCTTTAGCTATGACTCGCAAGTCATCGACTTGCTTTTCTTTGAGTTGTTTAATGTCGTACATGTTGGTAGTAAGTAACTAGATAGTAGTTGTTTTGTCTAGAAATAATTCAAAAATTGATAGTAATTTATACCTTTACGATCGTAAAGACAATGCAATACTACAAAACAGTTACGTAAAGTTCAAACTTTGTTATAAATTTTAATCTATGATTCAAAGAATTCAATCTCTATACATCTTTTTAGCGGCCATTTGCCTGCTGTTGATCGGATACTTCATTAATGACTCAGTCACTTTTTTTAACTCAACACATTTACTTGCTTATTCGGGTGGATTGATCTTAGTGGTGGCACTTTTTTTATTTAAAAAACTAAAAATTCAATTTCAACTTTTAAATTTCACCTTCGGATTCATCCTTTGTTTAATCGCTGACTTTTCGATCAGCTACTTCAATACCCAAAACGCTCAAATTCTAATTTTTATTTTGGGTGGATGCCTAGCTATGGCAATGAATTTCTTAGCTAGAACATCCATCAAGAAAGACATTGATCTACTTCAATCTATAGACCGCATTAGATGATCAAGATTTTTGAATCTAGCACTGAACTGCAAGCTTTTATTCACAACGCAAAGCAGAAAGATCTTTCGGTTGGATTTGTGCCCACCATGGGAGCTTTACACTTAGGCCACATGTCTTTGATTAAAAGAGCTCGAAAAGAGAACCAGCTCGTCATTTGCAGCATATTTGTCAATCCAACCCAATTCAACAATCAAGAAGACCTTGAGAAATATCCAAGAAACACCCAAAAAGACGCCCGCTTACTAGAAGAACATGGTTGTGATGCAATTTTCTTACCTTCAATTGGTGAAATGTACCCCAAGGGGCTTGAAACCAAAACCATTAAGTATGGCTCGCTTGTCAAAACTATGGAAGGCCCAAGCCGTCCGGGACACTTTGACGGAGTCATCACTATTGTTAGCAAATTATTTGAGATCGTCTCACCCAATAAAGCCTATTTTGGAGAGAAAGACTTTCAGCAATTAGCCATCATCAGAGCCATGTGTAAACAGTTTGAATATGATCACATTCAAATTGTTGGCTGCTCAATCATTAGAGAAACATCAGGACTTGCCATGAGCTCAAGAAACCAACGTCTCTCTGAAGAAAACAAGGTAAAAGCAGCATTTATTTACCAGATGCTTTGCAAAGCAAAAAAAATGTACCAAGAGCAATTAGATGTTCATGAAATACAGATAAGTATTGAGCTTGCTTTTAAAGAGCACACTGATTTAACCTTAGAATACTTTGAAATTGCCCATGAAGATGATTTGAGTTTCACCAAAAAATTTGACACAAAAAGACCCAGTCGAGCCTTTATTGTTGCACATCTTCAAGGCGTTCGATTAATTGACAATATGGCACTTAACAAAACTTAAGAACCAGTGAGGTTATTTAAAATTTGACTTTCTAAAAAGAACTCATATATTTGAGCACTTAACCACAACAAAATGGGTGTAGATTACGAAAAAATTCAAACCTTAATTAAGTTTATTGCAAAGTCAGGTGTTTCTGAGATTGATCTTGAAACAGAAGATTTCAAAATTAATGTAAAGAATGGCGGAGAACGCATCGTTGAGAAAATTGTTGAAAAGCAAGCACTCACAGCAGCTCCTATTCAAATTACAACTCCTATTGAAGCTGCTCCGATTGTTCAAGCTGCTCCTGCTCAAGTAACGGTTCCTCAAGCTATTCAAGCAGAATCTGCAGAACAAAAAACAAGCGCGAACGCAAGTGAAGAGCATTTGGTGACCGTAAAATCACCAATGATCGGAACTTTTTATCGATCTCCTTCTCCTGACAAGCCTCCCTTTGTAGGTGTAGGTGATACTATTGAAAAAGGTAAAGTGCTTTGCATTATTGAAGCCATGAAGCTTTTCAATGAAATTGAGTCTGAAGTTTCAGGAAAGATTATTAAAGTCTTGATTGACGACACACAACCTGTTGAATACGATCAACCATTGTTTTTAGTTGAACCCAACTAATCATGTTTAAAAAAATACTAGTTGCCAACAGAGGAGAGATTGCCCTTCGTGTAATCAGAACCTGCAAAGAAATGGGCATTGAGACCGTCGCTGTCTATTCAAAGGCAGATGTTGAATCACTGCATGTTAAATTTGCAGATGAAGCAGTCTGTATTGGCCCTGCACAAAGCAGTGAATCATACCTAAACATGTCTCGTATTATTGCGGCAGCTGAAATCACAAATGCAGATGGCATTCACCCTGGTTATGGTTTTTTGAGTGAGAATGCTAAATTTTCAAAAGTCTGTGCCGAAAATGGCATTAAATTTATTGGCGCATCTCCTGAAATGATCAATGCAATGGGAGACAAAGCCTCTGCCAAAGCAACTATGAAAAAAGTGGGGGTTCCCGTTGTACCAGGATCTGACGGAATTTTAGAATCTGTTTCTCAAGCAAAAAAAGTTGCTAAGCGCATTAAATACCCTGTCATGATCAAAGCAACTGCTGGTGGCGGTGGAAAAGGCATGCGTGTAGTTTGGAGCGAAGAAGAGCTTGAAGATGCTTTTCTTTCTGCAAGTAAAGAAGCTGAAGCCTCGTTCGGAAATCCGGGCATGTACATGGAAAAGTTTGTTGAAGAGCCCAGGCACATTGAAATTCAAATTGCTGCAGATGGCAAAAAAGCCTGTCACTTAGGAGAAAGAGACTGCTCCATTCAACGCAGACACCAAAAGTTAGTAGAAGAAACTCCATCTCCTTTCATGACTGAAAAACTGAGAGAAAAAATGGGCAATGCAGCTATCAAAGCAGCTGAAGCAATTAACTATGAAGGCGTAGGTACTGTTGAGTTTTTAGTAGACAAAAACAGAAACTTCTACTTTATGGAAATGAATACGCGTATTCAAGTAGAACACACCATCACTGAAGAGGTAATTGATTATGATTTGATTAAAGAACAAATCAAACTGGCTGCGGGTGATAAAATTTCAGGGAAAAATTACATCCCAAAAATGCACTCCATTCAATGTAGAATCAATGCTGAAAATCCTTTTAAAGACTTTAGACCATCTCCCGGAAAAATCACAAACTACCACGCACCTGGTGGTCATGGCATAAGAATAGACACACATGTGTATGCTGGATTTTCAATTGTGCCTTACTATGACTCTATGATTTCTAAGCTCATTACCGTTGCCCAAACCAGAGAAGAGGCCATCACTAAGATGATTCGAGCTTTACAAGAATATGTGATTGATGGTATTGACACCACCATTCCTTTTCATATTTCTTTGTTAAATCACGAACTTTTCAGAGCCGGAAAATACACTACAAAGTTTCTTGAAGAACATCCCGAGCTTTTAGAGAAAAAACAATCTTAGTCACTTGTCAAAATCAACTGCAAGAATACTTGATCTGAAAAGAGCATTCCTTTCTCAGTGAGCTTAACATGCTTTTTATTAAGTTGAAGAAACGCAGCATCAACATGTTTCAATTGCGCCATAAAATATGTGTATTGATCAGGAAATTCAGCCAACAACTCATTAAATTGAATACCCCATTTGGCTCTTAAGCGTGTAATCAAAAAATCATTGTACTGATCATATAAACTGGACTGTTCAATAACCTGATTTTGATCAAACACACCCTGCTCGATATGTTTACAATAAAGGTTGATGTTGGCTGTTTTCATTGACCTTTGCCCCTTTAAATAAGAATGAGCTGAAGGACCTAACCCTATGTAGTCTTCTCCCTTCCAATACTTAGAGTTATGGCGTGCAATAAAATCAGGTTGTGCAAAATTTGAAACCTCATAGTGTTCATACCCTGCATCAGATAGAGCCTGACAAAGCAACCAATAATCATCTACCCCTTTAGCCTCGTTAAAACTTATTTTTTTCTGCTTAACTAAATAATCAAGCTCTGTTTTTGGTTCAACTGTAAGATGATAAGCAGAAATATGTTTTGGCGCGTAATCAAGAGCTATATCAATATTCTCTTTCAGCGAATCATTCTGCAAACCATAAATAAGATCTATCGAATAATTTTCAAATCCTGCTTGCTGAGCATAAGTCAAACATTTCTTTGCCTGCTCAGCGTTGTGTGCTCGCTTCATGAAGCTAAGGTCATGATCTAGAAAAGATTGAATGCCTATACTTAATCGATTTACTCCTGCATCAAATAATCCTTTTAGATAATCTAGTGAAGCATCATCAGGATTTAACTCAAAGGTTACTTCAAGATCGTCACTCAAGTGATAATGTTTATCAATTTCATTCAATAAAGCTTCTACATGCTTTAATTCTAAAATAGAAGGTGTGCCTCCACCAAAATAAACACTCGTAACCTCAGAGTCAAGTAACTTTCTATGCCAAGAAATTGAAGCCTTTAAGGCGCTCATAAAACGTTCGATGTGCTCTAAACGGGTTGAGAAATAAAAGTCACAATACACACAAGCCTGCTTACAAAAAGGAATATGCAGGTATATAGCACTCATACCTTAGGCAATTCAATGGCAAAAGTAGTTCCTATATTTAGTTTAGAGCTTTTAACATACACCTTACCTTTGTGATATTGCTCAACAATTCTTTTTGTGAGTGCAAGACCAATGCCCCATCCTCTTTGTTTAGTCGTAAAACCTGTTTGAAATACTGATTGAAGATTTTTCTGATCAATCCCTTTTCCTGTATCTTGAATTTCAATTGTTACTTTATCTGACAACTCATGTAGTCTAATATCTATTTTACCCTTACCATCTAAACAATCAATCGCATTTTTAATGATGTTTTCAATAGCCCATTCAAGCAAAGTAGCATTGGCGTTAATTTCTAGCTCTGAATTGAGCTTTAAAACATCTAGCTCAATGGTACGAGGAATTCTCTTCTTGAAATAAACACTCAGCTCATCAACAAGTGCTCCAATATTCACTTTTACCATTTGAGGATCTGAGCCAATTTTTGAAAAACGCTGGGCAACTACATTCAATCGATCTGTGTCTTTTTGAATCTCAGCTCTAATAGAGTCTTCAATTTTACCTTCTAAATGCTCGTTCCATGCAATCAATGAAGAAATTGGAGTTCCTAATTGATGAGCTGTCTCTTTGGCCATGCCAGCCCAAATTCTGTTCTGCTCTGATGCTTTAAATGAAGAAAACAGCCAATAAGCAAATAAAATAAACAAAGCAAATACTAGTATTTGAATGACAGGAAAATACTTCAATTGTCTGAGCAAACTAGAATCTTTATAATAAATGACTTGCTTTTGGTCAGCATCTAATTGAATTTCAATAGGCAAGTTTTCACTTTGCATTTGTCTGATTTCTTTTCGAACAAAAGTAGAATCTAACATCGCTGTTTCAGAAAGATTTCCGTAAGCAATTAAGCTATCTAAAGAGTGATTATAAAATATAGTAGGCACATTGGCTGAGTTCAAGGCAATTTCAGAAATGAATGACTGCATAAGGTCTTCAAACACAATTTTTAATTCTGAAAAAAGCTTTGAATCCTTGTAGTACAAATATTGCTTCTCTTGATTAAAAAGAGGTATTACAATCGGAGGTTTCTGACCCTTAAATTCTTTCAACTGATCTGCTAACCAATGCTTATCTTTCGACAGCTCTTTATCTAAATTTCTATGTGAAATGATCTCCCCGTTTGCCTTTGCTAGGATAACCGGAACAGTTGTATTATCTGAAATCACTTTTAATAAAAAGGAGTAATCTATTGAACCTGATTGACTAATGATTTTTCTGGTAGCCGTAGACCAAAGCTCTACTTTCTTTTTTTCTTCATTAGAAAGTTCTTTAAATAAAGTTTGTGTATAAGCTACAAGCTCTGATTTTTTCTTAATCGCTTTGGCCCATAATTCAACCTTATTGCGTTCTTCAATAGCAAGTTTGCGAACTAAAAAATTTGAATACAGTAAGGTTATGGCAACAATTAGAAAACCTAGAAAAAAAAGGAAGTATTTCCATTTTTTATCAGAATTCAAACCCAATTTGTTTATTTAAGAAGCTCTAAAGCCTCTTGAACAGTGATGGTGCTAGACTTGAACCTTCCGATCACAACAGAATTTACTAGCCCTTTGCTTATAAGCTGTTGTTTAAAATCTTCTGCTTGTTCAGGAGTATCAAAGTGTCCTGAAAAATAGCGGATTAAATCTTCATCAGTACGTTCTCTTTGAACCTTGTCTAAGGTTAAGGCAATGTTTACCACTTCTGGTGGAACTTCTCCTTTCCAGGCTCCAATTTGCACACTAAACTTAACAAGGTTTTTATTTACTGAACTTTTCACTGATTGATCAACCTGAGCAACATCTGAAACAAAGCTAACACCAGCATCTTGTAATGAAATTCTTCTCCCTTCTCTAAAGGCTACGATAAATGCTCCTTGATAACCACGCTCTAACATATCTACCTTAACCTTAGCAGCGTCTTTAAAGTTGGCATATGAATTGGTATAATAGCGGCTTAACCCATCTTCGAAAGGCACCATTATAATACCAGGAACATCTCTAAATATTTTCTTAGAAAGTCTATTTCTAAAGGCTCCTACTTGAACACGGTACTTAATTACCTCATCACTTTGATCTAATTGTGTTGCGCTGTAATAATCACTATTGCCTTCGCTTGCAGTATACTGGGTAATATTTTCTACCTTTTCTAATTTATGATAACCATCAGAAGTCACTACATCTGTACCTCCAAATCCTTCAGATTCTAATTCAATTTTTCTTCTTAGAGCATCAGGAACATTATCAAAACTACCAACGGTAATATAAGTAATGCCATTTTCTTCCCAAGTATTCGCATCAGGAATACTCAACAATTCTTCAGCAACATCTTGAGGCAAACCTCCTTTAAAGGATCCTATTTGAACCATATATTTATCTGACCTAATTTGATCAGCTCCATCAGAATAAGTTAAGGTATAAACTGTATCTAAAGAAGCGTCTGGATTTAAACCGAACTCATAGGCATTGTACATGGCTAAATAATCTTCATCATCGTATGCCTCACCATTTTGCTTTACAAACAAACCAGCAGGAGTATCAATTTCTTCATCCCTGTAATCAGGCACCCCATCTTCATCTAAATCTAATGGGCATCCTTGTGCATCAACTTCTACCAACTCAGGTGTATCAGGACAATTATCATGGAAATCTACCACTCCATCACCGTCAAGATCCATCGCCATTAAATCATTTGGAGGTAAAACAATTTTAGAAACATCATTAATCTCTGGATTGAAATTATAACTCAATCCAAAAGAAGTATAAAGTAAATGATCATTATTTTCATCGCCTTTTCTATTGCCAATACTCTGATCTGTGATTCCATCAATAAAATCAGTAGTGGTGTAATGTAATTCGGTTGATAAGTTAAACATCAATCGGTCAGTAAGATCCATTTTTATACCCACTCCGATTGGCAAGGCAATTGTTCGCTCTTTGTACTTGCCAAACCCATCAAGATTACTCTCTCTAATATCAGATTCATAATCAAAATCACGCTGTATTCTTACTGCAGAAGCAGCATTAGAAGCTGACTCAGCAATGTCTCTGATACTGCCATCAGACCAATAATGATAGGCATTTCCATTTGCATCTAAAAGATCTGTCTTTGACAAAAACTCTAAAGCCTCTACACCAAAAGAAATGTATGGAGTGAGGTATCTATTGGGTGGAATGATGTGATCAAAATTATAAAACAAGCGCACACCTAAAGCAGAGACATCAGATCGAAAATTGATGTTTCTGGTCAAGTTTCTTTCGTTAGCTCCAATCTTACCTTTTAAAAAGAAAAGCTCTGCATCTAAAAAAGAAGTTACCTTTTGGTGCAAGCCAATGTGATAAGCAACTCTTGACAAAGTTGCTCCGTTGCGCTTATTGCCTTTAGAAGCCTCTCCATAAAACGTTAGCATACCTGCACCAAGCGTAATTGAAGGCAGATGTATCTCTTCTTCACTAAGGTTTGTTGATAAATCTTCTTCTCGATAATGTTCTACAGTTTGTTCATTGCTTTTTACAATTGTAGGCGCATCTACTTGTACAGAATCTTCTTGTGCATTGTAATTAAACAGAAGCAAAGAACATAATATGGCAGACAAATACTTCACCTTCATGTGTAGATTTAATTAAAAGATAATAATTTTTACCTTACGGCACCCATTTATCTTTTGTAATCATCAATGCTTCTTGAACAGTTATTCTTTTTCCGTCATTATAAGCCGTCACAAAAGGTCCAGGAAAATTATAACTAGAGGTTACTTGATTTCGTCTATCTCTTGCTGCTTTGTAATTGTCATACCAATCAACAGTATACTTAATCCAGCCTTCATGATTTTCTACAGCAATTGGCGTTTCAGTATATGAGTATGTTTTCTTAAAATAACCTGAAACATCTTTAATGGTTCTGTGATTAGCCATAACTTGTACTTTGTAGCCTAAGCCTTTATTTTGAGCTGCAAGTTTTGCGACTTTGTTTGTATTTGAAGCAATATCTGAAACTGTCTTTTCTTCTTTCTCTGATCCCATAGGTTCAACTGAAGCAACAACTTCTTGCTCAGCCTGCTCTATCACTCCTTGAGTTTCTTTTTCTACCTGTTCAGCCACTTGGTTTGCTTTATTTAAAGTTTCTTGTTCAACTTCAGTTAATGCTGTAGAAACATCTACACCTGATGCATCTTCAACAGCTGGCGCTTGGTTGTTTACAGCACTTGCAAGACCTTCATTAGATGCTGGTGCAGAAGGAGCATCTGAAGAAGATTTCACTGCTACTCTCATGGTCTGATTTTGATCTAAGTAAGAAAACTCTCCTTGAATATTTTCTAGATCTTTCACATCTTTTACAACAGCCATATAAGATACATCAAACTCTTTATCAGTAGGAAAGTTCATCCAAACAAACTTCGATTTTCTAGAAGTAAAAGAATACACAGCAGAACCTGGTTGTTCTTCATACCCCATTGTTTCACCTGGCAATATATCTTGCAATTTTGCAAAGCCAGTTAAACCATTGTTTACAATATGTAAGTTCACTTTGTATTTTCCGGCTTCTTGCATAGGTTCAATAGTTCTAAAAATTGAAATTTTCTCACCATCAACCACCGCACCTTGAACAGCTGAACTGGCAGTAGACGCTACTTCTGAAACCGACTCATTAGCTTGAGAAGCTAATTGATCAGCACCTTGCTCAACTTGGCTTGTAGCAGAGTTCTCTTCAGTTACAGCTGCAACATCATCACCCTTAACTCTAATGGTTGTTACCGGAAAATCTTTACTTTCTTTCACATTATCTAATAAATAAGAAAACTTACCCGTCAACTCTTTATCGCCTGGAACAGCAGACTCATCTACTTTGACTTTATAAGAAATTGTAAACTCTTCTTCACTAGGCAAGGCCATCCAAATATACTTAACAACTCCACCCACCGCAGAAAAAGTTGCAGACTTTGTCTCTACCGCTTTGGCTGTAAACCCCTCAGGTAAATATTGCTGAACTTTTGCAAATCCTTGCAAATCTGACTTTGCAACCGTAATCTCACAAGTATACTCTTCACCTGGAGCAACTTCACTAGGCTGATTTATTTTAACATCGACATCTCCTGAGAAAAAGAATCCAAAAGCAAAATAACCTAAAAATGTAATAAAAACTGAAAGTGACTTGATCATAACTATAATATTAAGTAGTTATGACAAATATATTTCTAAGGTGTTTTTGTATTTATTCGAACAAAATGACTTTTCAACACACTTGTGTTGAATGTGTCAAATTTATTGCTCAAAAAAGTACTCAATGATGCTCATTAAGTCTGTAACTGAGATATCAGCCTCTCCGTCTAAATACTGATCAATCGCGCCAGACAACTCTTCAGGCTGTAATTTCCCATCGCCATTGGCATCAGCAAATTTACCATACTCTGGAATTGGTAATATGAGCAATTTTCCTGACTCAACTTTTGACTGAATGTCTTCTTTAATAGATTCTAAAGATTGTCCGTTCTTACCCTGATCTACCACAATACCCATTGACTTTAAAGTAGAATCAGAAGGTGCCTCGTAAAACTTCTCAACTTTATCAAAATAAGTTTGCTCTCTGATTTGGTAAAGTTTTTCTAATTCTTGCTCTGTAAGCGTAATTCCATCTCTGTTTACAGTCGCATTAGCAGCACTGTTTGGCTCTTTATCTAAATAATTGGCCACACCATCATTGTCGTCATCTAACGGACAACCCTTTGAATCTACCTTTACTTTAGATGGAGTATTAGGACACTCATCAAAAATATCAGTTATACCATCTCTATCTGCATCTGTTTTAGCCATTCCTCCAAAATCAACGCCTTTAAATTTCTTTTCTTTCTTAGACACATATTTCTTACCTATGGTATAATGCATTGACACTACAGTATTGAAATAAGAGTCGTTTGTGCCATCGGTAAAGGCATCTAAAAAATCTGTAGTTAAAATATTATACATGCCAGCTAAGCGAACGTCAAAAAATTCAGCCAATCTAAATTTCATACCCAAAGTAATCGGAAAGCTCATTGCTGAATTCTTAATAGTTGCTTGAGAACCATCAATTGTTTGACTCAACTCGGTTTCATACGTAAAGTCTCTTTCTAAAATCTGGGTACTGGCAGGAGCTATTACCCCATTCTGATCTTGATATGGCGCAGCTCTTAAAGTATTGTCTATAGACCAATAATAGTACTGTAAGTCATTCTGATCTCTTAAATCTGAAAATGTTTTAAAATTAATGAAATGTGCTCCTACAGAGAAAAAAGGCGCAATAATATGCTTGTGCTTTGTATCAAAGTGCATCCCTAGTTCTGCTCCCACTTGGGTATAACTACTTTCAAAATTTAGTGCTTGACGAGATCCAGAACGTTCATTTTGAGAAATCTTACCCAATAAACCAGAAAGACCGACTGAAAAGAATTTACCTAATCTCTTTTCAATGTGAAAGCCTGGATTGATTCTAAAACTATTCAATGTAGAAACATTTGAACTCGTATTTAAATCTCCGAAAAAGGTGCTAATAGCACCTGAAACACCAAAAGTGAGATAGCCTTTGTTTACAGGCCTTTCGTTTTCAATTGAATCTAAGATGGCTTGCTGGCGATCTGGGGCTTGTGCAACTACCTGAGTTACACACAATAAAATTGCTAAAAATATGCTAAATGATGTTTTCATGAGTTCTAACTTTACTCTGCGGTGCAAAGTTAAACATTCACAATGAAGATATCAACCTTTAATATTGCTCGAAGAAAAAGTCAATTAAGTCCATAATATCAGAAACACTTACATCATTCTCACCTGAGAAAAACTCATCAATCACTCTAGAAATCTCATCAGCCTCAATGATTCCGTTAGAATTAAAATCAGCATAATGATATTGATTAGGCAAAGCCCTCGAAACCGAACCAGTACCTGAGCCATTTGACGGTAAACCTGATCCAGAGCTCTTCGCAACATCAAACTCTTTTAATTTATCTAACGAAGGTGCTTCATAGAATTTCTCAGAGCGTTCCATATAAAGACCTTTTCTTGTTTCTTCCATCTTAGCAATTTGCTCATCTGTCAATGCTCTTCCGTAACGATCAACAATAAACTGCCCACTAGCATTAGGTTTAGAGTTGGGTTCTTTATCTAGGTAATTTGGCACACCGTCATTATCATCATCTAAAGGACACCCATCAGCCGTAACAGGTTCTCCTTTTTTAGTGTTGGGGCATTTGTCAGAAATATCTTCTACACCATCACCATCTGCATCAGAAGAAGCAATTTGATCAAAATCAACACCTTGATATCTACGTTCTTTAGGGTCAATATATTTCTTACCAAAAGTAAAATACATACCTGCTGCCGTATATAGATAATGGTCATTTTTGCCTTGAGAAAAATTATCTAGAAAATCAGTTTGAGTAATGTTATAAGTTCCGCTTAAGCGCATTTCTAAAAACTCATAAAATTTCAACCTAAACCCAAAGGTGATAGGAAAAACTAAGGTACTTCTCTTATAGGTTGTATTTGAAGCATCAAAAGAATTTGCCAAAGGTGTTTCATACACATAGTCTCTGTCTAAAATTTGAGAAAATGTAAGGTTTGTATACCATTGAGTCGGATCAGCAACTCGATCAACTTCGGGTAGATCTCTAATCACTCCATCTGACCAATAATAATATTCATTGCCTTGCGCATCCTTCAAATCAGACGCTACATCAAAGGTCATATAAGAAATGCCCACTGCTAAGAAGGGCGCAATGATGTGAGAACCATCCCAATCAGTATAACCTTTAGCGTAAACACCAAATTGATTAAAGGTATTTTCAAAGTTCAATCTTGAAGTTAGGGTGTTTTCATTTTCTGCCATTTTACCGAATCTTCCGTACAATCCAGCACCAACATATTTATTAAAACGTTTTTCTAAAGCAAGCTGATGTGCGAATTTGAAACGGTTAGAAAATTTCACATCTGTACCTCTTCCTATATCACCAAACATAGAGGTGTTTCCATAATTATAGCCTAGTGTCACCCAGCCTTTATTAATCGGTTTTGGAGCAGGTTGTTCAGCATTTTGAGCAGTTAATCCACCCAAAAGAAAAAAAGCAAAAACAAGCATGAAAATATCTTTAAAAACCGTTTTCATAAATTAAAAATTTGGTTTTAACATGTATTGAGCATAAAAGTCGTTTATGATCTTTATGGCCTCATCTGCCGAATCAACCACTTTAAATAAATCTAAATCTGCAGCAGAAATATTTTTCTCTTCTAACAGGGCATTTTTAATCCAATCGACCATACCCGACCAAAACTTTTTACCAACCAACACAATAGGAAACTTCCCAATCTTTTTTGTCTGAATCAAGGTCAAGGCCTCAAAAAGCTCATCAAGCGTACCAAATCCACCCGGCAAAACAATAAAGCCTTGAGAATACTTCATAAACATCACCTTGCGCACAAAAAAGTAATCAAAGTTGATCAACTTATCAGGATCAATGTACGGATTGCCCTCTTGCTCGAAAGGTAAAACTATGTTTAAACCTACTGACTTTCCGCCGCCTTTGTGAGCACCTTTATTTGCTGCCTCCATAATGCCAGGACCTCCACCCGAAACTACACCATAACCATGCTGGGTTAATTTAAAGGCAATTTCTTCAGCCAATTGATAGTAAGGATGTGACGCTGCAGTTCGCGCCGATCCAAAAATAGAAACACAAGGACCAATCTCAGCCAGCTTCTCAAAACCTGTTACAAACTCTGAAATTACCTTGAAAATTTGCCAAGAATCATGGGTTTTAATCTCGTTCCAATCTTTATTTTTAAAAGCCTCTTCTACCTTTTGATCTGTCATATGCACATATTGTATCAAACTAAAAATAGAAATACTTTTTAAACTAAGCCCTATCACCACAAAATAATATCTGAAATAAGATGTTATATTTGTGGTGTATCATGTTAAAGAAAATCAGACATATAGGAATTACAGCGTTGTTGTTTACAGCTATTATTCCTCAAAACTTAACCAGCCAAGAAAAGCATAAGCTTTCAATCAAAGAACGCCTGACATACAAGCAAGGCAACGATGCTTTTCAGATACTCGACTATGATTTGGCTTTTTCTTTTTATGAAGAATTACACGAAAAGCACAAAAATTGGACTGAATTAAACTACAAAATGGGCGTTTGTATTGTAGAATCTTCTCATGATATTAATCGAGCTAAAGACTACTTCAAACAAATAAATGATTACACTCCCGCGTATTTTTTCAAAGGATTGATGGCGCACAATCAACTCAAATTCAAGCAGGCTCTTAGTTTTTTTGAAAAAAGTCAGGCCGATCAAATCATCTCAACACAAAGAATAGAAAAAGCTAAGAAAGCAACATTATATGCACAAAAAGCATATGAAAACCCGACCAAAGACAAACTCATCACGATCAACCAACTCAACTCTATTTACGATGATTACGCTCCCATTATCGACGCAAACGCTCAGCGTCTTTTATTTACTTCAAGAAGAGATACTTCAAGCAAGCCAGATTTAACCAAGCGTTACAATGAAGATATTTTTCAGGCCATTCCTCAGGGTGAATCATGGTCTATTCCTGAAAAACTTAATTTAAACAATGAGCAAAACAATGCCACAGCTGGGCTTTCTCCAGACGGAAAAACACTTGTTTTATTCAACCAAGAAAGCAATGAAATTACAGGCAACCTTTATTTTTCTTCTAGAACTACTGATGGATGGACTACACCTAGCAAATATGATTCTCAAATCAACTCAGAATACATTGAATCAAGTGCAAGTTTTTCTCCTGCAGGTGACTTGATTTACTTCTCTTCAGACCGTCCGGGCGGATTAGGAGGCAAAGACATCTATAGAATTAGAAAGCTATCAAATGGCATATGGTCTAAACCTTACAACTTAGGACCGGCCATCAACACACCTTATGACGATGACGCACCCTTCATCCACCCTAACGGGAGAACTCTTTACTTTTGCTCAAAAGGCCACAAAAACATGGGACAATACGATATTTTCTCGTCTGAACTAAGCCTTGATGAATTAAATTGGTCAGAACCTAAGAACTTAGGTTACCCGATCAATTCAGTTGAAAATGACTTGTTCTTTTCTGTAAATGCTACAGGTACTGAAGCATTTTTCTCTTCAAAACGTCCGAACTCGATTGGTGGACAAGACATTTATAAAGTTGACTTAATAGAAAAGCCTACAGCATATGTTGTTGGATATGTTAAGGATGCGCAAACAAAAAAGCCCATCAAAGCCACCTTAACTCTTAAAGACAAGCAAGACAACATCATAGGCATTTACAAAAGTTCAAGAAGAACAGGAAAGTACATTCTAGTACCCAATTACAACCAAGCATACACGCTTAAGATTTCGCATCCTAAATATAAGAAAATCACTCAAAGACTAGTAATTGATGCGACCAAAGGGTTTGATGGAGAGTTTTTTTTGGAGGCTCGATAAAAATTTAGAAACTACATTAAAATCAGACCCTCAACTAGTCAAGTCCTTAAAAGAAAAAAGCCTCACAAAACATTGCAAGGCTTTTAATTTGCGCTCCCTCTAGGGCTCGAACCTAGGACCCTCTGATTAACAGTCAGATGCTCTA
>JAHDHZ010000082.1 GCA_020631045.1 Flavobacteriales bacterium
AAGCGCTTTTTGATGCATGAACGAATGCGATTCACCACAAAAAAAGAAGTACAAAACTTAGGTTTATCAACCAGTAAAAGCGTGCCATTTAAAAAATGCTCAGCCGATAATTCTTGGTGAAGATCAAAGGGCACTAAAGACATTGTCTATTGAATTGAAATTTTAATATAACCTTAGAAAGAAACAAACAGGCAAATCAATCCAACCAAAAAACAATAGATTGAAAAGTAAATCAAACGCTGAGCTCTTATGATGTTGAGCATCCAATTACAAGCAACATACCCCACTGCAAAGGCTGCTAAAAATCCACCCAACAAAACAGAGAAATCATCAGAAAAAACAAGAGTTTGATCCAGTAAATCTTTGGCCATTTTACCAAAAATTAGAGGAATCACCATCAGAAAAGAAAATTCAGCGGCTTTTGACTTATCAACACCCAACATTAGAGCTGTTGCAATGGTTGAACCAGAACGAGAAATTCCGGGCAAAATCGCTACAGCCTGAGACACTCCAATAATCAAGGCATGCATAAAACCAACAGGCTTGTTGTTGGCAACATTGAGTTTTTCACTGGCATAAAGTAAAAAAGCCGTGAACAGCAAGCATCCACCAACCAGCAAAAGGTTCTCATTGAACATCTGCTCTATAAAATCATTGAACAGCACACCCACCAAAGCAGCAGGAATCATAGAAATGATGATTTTCAAAGCAAAAGCTCTGTTCTGATGTTCTGTGTCAAAAACCAAACCCTTTAGAATAGATGCAATTTGTTTTCTAAACACCAGCACAGTACTCAATGCTGTAGCAAAATGCAACACAACGGTAAAAATCAAAGATTGATCTTTAGATGGATCAAGGCCAAATAAGACTTTAGTGATTTCTATGTGGCCCGAACTACTGACAGGCAAAAATTCAGTTAAGCCTTGAACAATACCTAAAAGAATGGCTTGAAGCAGTGACATTACTTCTTTAAAATACCCACCATTACCAAAGCGTATCCTACCAAACAGGTCAATGGAGCTACAGTGATTCTTGTGGTTGAGAAAATTTCATCATAATGAAATTCATGTACAGATTCAGCTGCTCCACCACTCATAAGCACAAAACCTAAGATTAAAATTGCTACACCAGCAATAATGAATTTATAATTCTTTGGAGCAATCGCAAATTGAATTTCAGATGAATGATCAGACATAATTAGTAAAGTTTATCTGGGTTAATTTTAATATAATTTCGAACAGCAAAAAATGATGTAATTGCACACAAAAACATGCCAAATAAAATCAGGGCTACATACAAAAGCACCACCATATCTAAATCTTTGGCCACAAACAAATCGGTGTAATTCACTGCAAAATAGTAAAGCAATATAGAAAGTAGTAAGCAAGCAAATACGCCACCCAACAAACCTTGTAATAATCCGTTCATTAGAAAAGGACGGGTGATAAATCCAGGGGTTGCCCCAACCAATTGCATCGTTCTGATAATCATACGTTTAGCATAAATAGACAAGCGCACATTGTTGTTGATCAGCACCATGCTGATTAAGGCTAAAAGTACAGCAAATCCAATGATGAAAAATGAAATTTTTTGAACGTTTTGATTTACCAAAGCAATCAAATCTTTTTGATAATATACTTCTTTAACAATCTCACTCAAGGCCAACTCTTGTTCGATTTGAGCCACACTATCAGCTTCTAAATAATCAGCGTTTAAATACACATCAATTGATGCATGTAAAGGATTATAGCCTAAAAAACCCACAAAATCTTCGCCCAAATCTTCGGTCAACACTTCTGCTGCTTTGTCTTTATCTATAAACGTGGTCTTTCTAACAAATTCTTTGGCATCTAATGATTTTTTATAATGCATCACCTCTGCACTAGGAGCATCTTCATTGATGAAAATTGAAATGGCTATATTTTCTTTGACATACTCAGAGAGCTTTTGTGAGGTGATCATAAACACACCAAGCAATCCCAACAAGAAAAGCACAAGGCTTACACTGATCACCACAGAGACAAAAGAAGTTCTATTTGATTTAGATTTTGGGTTTGCCTGAGACATCTGTACTTTTGCTTGGCAACAAATGTAAATAAATGTTTTTTCAAAACATAACGGGCCTTGAGCCAATTAAAGAAATTCTAAGCACTGCAATTGCAGAGCAAAAAATTGCACATGCCCAGCTTTTTTCTGGCCAGTCAGGATCAGCCAATCTGGCTTTAGCTTTAGGTTACGCCGGGCTTTTATTGTGTCAAAACAAAGTAAACAATCAGGCTTGCGGCACCTGTTCGAGCTGCCTTAAACACAGCAAACTGATTCATCCTGATGTGCATTTTTTATTTCCGGTAAACACAAACAAAGAAGTCAAAAAAGATGCCTCAAGTGATGATTTCATTGCCTCTTTTAGAGAAGCAGTCATCGCTAATCCTTATTTGAGTTTGAGTCAATGGGTCAGTCACATTCAAGTAGACAACAAACAGGTGAGCATCAACAAGAAAGACATCTCAAAACTGCTTGAAAAACTGAGTTTAACCTCTTATGAGTCAGGTTATAAAATTGTGATTGTTTGGCAAGCTGAGAAAATTCATCACGCCGCAGCTCCAAAACTTTTAAAGACCCTTGAAGAACCTACTGACAAAACAATTTTCTTACTGGTAAGCAATCAACCTTCAAAGCTTTTGGCCACTATTTTATCACGCACCCAACAAGTAAAAGTTGACTTGTTTTCTAAACAAGAAATCAAAACGCACTTAGCCAATATGCAGCAATTCAGTGAGGCTCAAATTCAAGATGCCTCAATGGTTTGCGGTGGCTCTTTAGGCAAAGCATTGAGCTATTTAAATCAAGAACATGAATCTTTTGAAGATGAATTTCTGGGGTGGATGAGGCTTTGCTTTTCGGTACATAAAAACGATAACATCGCCAAGATTTACAATTGGGTAGAGTTGTTTGCTAAAAAGAGTAAAGACGAACAAAAGAACTTTTTGGCCTTCGCACTAGATGTGTTTAGACAATGTGCTTACTTGAACTATCAAAGTGGTCATTTGGTGAGTTTGGATCGTGCGGCGGGGCAAAAATTTCAAAAATTTGCACCTTTCATCAATGAGCGCAACATTGAAGCTTTTAGCAATGCCTTTGACGAATCAATTCGATACATTGAGCGCAATGCCAATGCCAAGATTTTAATGTTTGATTTGTCGATTCAGATTGCAAAAATGATAAGGCTTTAAGGGAGTTAAATCAATAATCTTAGAGATTAGCATGGAGTGATAGGTTTTTGGTGCTGACAAACTAAAGTTTGAATGCACGCAAAAACCTATCACTCCATGCTAATCTCTAAACAAAGTTACAACCCCTTGAACAGCAATTTCTTGCGTACCTTGACCTGTTACAATATAGTAGTAGGTTCCTTCAGGCATTTGCAAACCACTTTGTGACCTGCCATCCCAAGCTAGTTTTTTAGAAGTTACCGTGTAGACTTGCTCTCCCCAACGGTTTTTAATCTCTAATTTAAAATTGTTGATGCCTCCCGTAGGGATTCTAAACACATCGTTGTAACCATCATCGTTTGGCGTGAAGACATTTGGCAAGATCAAATACTCTCTTACATCAATGTAAAGCGTGTCATAGTCATAACAATTGTCCTGATTACCTACTCTTAAGACAACCTCAAAGGTGTCGATAGAAGTGTAGATGTGTTTGGGTTGTTGCAAGTCAATTTCAAATCCATCACCAAAACTCCACAACCAATTGGTCACATCTGAACTACTTGAATCTAGGAAAGTAACCTCTTCAAGATAAACACCTCGTGAAAGGGTGTCGGCATGTGCGGTTGGAGCCTCAAATATCTGTGTAGAAATAGCATTTGAATCATTATTCGTCTCACATCCATACTGATTGGTTACCGTAACAGTTAAAACAGGCGGCAACGTGCTGTCTGCATTGAAATTGATCGTAGCGGTAGTATCTCCGATGTTCCACAAATAGGTAATTGCCGTTGCACTTTGAGCAGTCAATGAGCCTTGCGTATTTTCACACAACACTGTATCACCATTCACTTCAAGCTCAGGCTTTGGCTTTACATCTAACGTGATGGTATCTTCAGTGGTGCATCTGCCATTGGTGATGGTAACCGTGTAGATGC
>JAHDHZ010000002.1:0-22898 GCA_020631045.1 Flavobacteriales bacterium
TTGCAGAAGGCTTAAAAACTCAAGAAATCTCTCAACAACTCTTTTTAAGTGTACACACTGTGAATACACACAGAAAAAACATCATGAATAAACTTGGCATTGCAAACACAGCAGGCTTAGTCATGTTTGCTGTTAAACAAAAGATTGTTCAGCCTAATAAATTCTTGTTCGCGAATTAGTGAGAGAGATTAATTTGGCCAAATTTGAGTAATCTGGTCACTTGATGTAGCAATAGAATAAGCGTAATTGGGATTTTCATGAGAAGGTTGGCAGTCAAATTCTCCTTGATAATTTTCAGCACAATCATAAACTTTTTTCATGCTTGAAAAACAATTTGTTGAACTTGTAGGGTCTTCTTGCTGCTTAAGTGTTTCAAATACGAAATAATTGACAGCTCCATGAGCATCATAATATGTGACTTTTTTTATAGATACAAGTAAATCAGTAGCAGCTCTATTTTTAGAATAACTACCATTAATTTCTACAATTTGGTCTTTTAACCAAGATTCATTTGTAAGATCAAAAAATGCTTCATCACAAGGCGATAAATCATCATTGTTGCTAGTCCCGCAACTTGATGCTGAGAAAAGTAATACTGGGATAAAAAGTGTTAAAAGTGTTTGTAGCTTTTTCATGACTAGATTTGTTGATTCAAATCTACAAAATCTGTGCATGCATGTCAATGAAAATCTAGTAAGGCTTCAATATTTTATTGTATCTGGCCACATTTGGCGTGTTAACACGTTTTAGAAATTGAGTCATTTGCACTTTTTCGTTGTTCGGAGCACTTCTGTACAGATTAATTAATTCATCAGCTCTTGAATAAAAAAACAAAGTAACATTGTAGTTGTTTGGTTTTGTTCTGTGAATGCTTTCAATTGATTTGAGAGCCTTTGTAATGTTTTTTCTTGATTGTTCTAGGTTTTTTTCCATTGTGTCAAATCCTTCCCGATAGTAAATGTAATTACAATCTCTTAAAGGTTGATAAAATTGATCTAAAGTGTTATTGATGAGCCAATATCTATTTTCTTCACTTTCTCCCGCTTTCCATCCTTCTGCTCCAGAAGCAGAAGAACTTATGTTCACAATATTAAGTGCTTTTTCATAAAATGCTTGCCCTCCATTTTTTTCAAAAGTGTCGTAATCATTTCCTAAAATCATATAAGCATAGAAGCTCAATAAAGCAGTGAGCTCATCAGTATAAACATTCTCAGTATATTGTAAAGGATCAAACTGATTAAATGAGAAAGTTACTTTATCGTCATTGATTAACAATGAGGTTGAGTTATACGAAGTGTTGTAAATAGGTCTTCTTGCTTGAACTTGCATTTCAGCTTTAAACTGAGTGTTTGAAATGTTGTCAGTGACTTTAATTAAAATAGAGCAATCAATGCGTTCATGATTTTCATAACTGTGTTCTGTCCATTTGGTACTGTTCATCAAATCTGATACAGATTTTTGCATAGCATCAAATACTTCTTGATCGGTCTGTCCATTTCGGTCAGCTTGAAGTACCTTAACTTCACACTTAAGCTCTTGCGCATGAGCTATCTGAAGCGTGCAACATATAAAAATAAAAACAAGGTATTTGAACTGCATATCAACTAAACGAATATAAGCATTAAATATTGAGTGATAATTCAAAGCCTTCTAAAATCGCGCGCTTTGCATCAATAGCTTTAGCTAGCTTAGCTCCTCCAATAATATGAACATTGGAATGGTCTTCAAGCTCTTTTACAAGAGTGTTGTTTTCAACTTGTCCTGCACATACAATAATTTGATCTGCTTGAATGCATTTGTTTTTTGCTGCATGTTTGAAATGAATTCCTTTGCTGTCAATTTTTTGGTATTCGACCTCAGAAATTACATCAATGCCTTGTTTTTTAAGCTCTAAACGATGAATCCAAACAGTGGTCTTGCCCAAGCCTTTAGCCATTTTCCCGGCTGAGCGTTTAAGAATAGTAATGTTTCTTTTTGGCTTGTGAACATCACTTAAAGTTAATCCGCCAGCTTGATTTACATCTAGATCAATGCCCCAGTATTTAGCATAATCTTCTTCTTGGTCAAACTTAGAGGCAAATAAAGCTGTGTCAATTGCGATACCTCCACCTCCAATAATTACAACATTCTCTTTAATTGCTACATTTTTAGATAAAACATCATTGTAATGAACCACTTTAGAGTCATCAGAGATTTCTATGTCTAATGTTCTTGGTTTAACACCACATGCAAGCACAATATGATCAAAGTTATTGGCTAATTCTTTATTAAATGCTTGGTTTAAGTGTGTAGAGACTCCTTGTAATTCAAGCATATTCTTAAAATAACGAATAGTTTGACCATAGTCTTCTTTACCTGGAATTTGTTTTGCCAAGTTAAATTGACCACCTATCTCATTACTTTGTTCAAATAATTCTACGTGATGTCCTCTTTGAGAGAGCGTTAAGGCAGAAGAAAGCCCTGCAGGGCCACTACCCACAACAGCAACTTTTTGAGGTTTGTTCGTCTTAGAGATCGTGTATTTTGTTTCTCTGCCAGCGATAGGATTTACAATACATGAAGCATGTTTTGCATCAAATATGTGATCTAAGCAAGCTTGATTGCACCCAATACAGGTATTGATGATTTCAGATTGATCTGATTTGATTTTATTTACAATTTCAGGATCTGCCAAAAAAGGACGTGCCATAGAAATTAAGTCTGCTTGCTCTTGACCTAAAACTTCTTGAATTTGGTCTGGATGATTAAATCTATTGCTGGTAACAACAGGTGTGTTCACAATGTTTTTTAGTTTTTTTGTGGTTTGAGCAAACACTCCAGAAGGAACCATAGATGCAATGGTAGGAATTCTTGCCTCATGCCAACCTATGCCACTATTAAATATAGTTACTCCAGCTTTTTCTAAGGTTTTTGCTGTAAATTCAATGTCTTGCCAGCTGTTACCGCCCTCAACCAAATCAAGCAAAGAAATTCGGTAAATAATGATAAATTTCTCGCCAACTGCCTCTCTAACTTTGGTGATGATTTGTTTTGCAAAACGTGTTCTATTGTCAATTTCTCCGCCCCACTGATCTGTTCTTTGATTAGTTCTTTTGGTTAAAAATTGATTGATTAGGTATCCTTCAGATCCCATAATCTCAACACCGTCATAACCAGCTTTTTGTGCTAGCACAGCACATTTTACAAAGTCTTGAATAGTTTGGTCAATGTCTTGTTCAGACATCTCTTTGGGAGTGAACTTATTTATGGGTGCTTGAATAGCAGAAGGGGCAACCAAGTTGGCTTGATAGCTATACCTTCCAGTATGTAAAATTTGCATACAGATCTTACAATCATATTTGTGTACTGTATCTGTTACCAGTTTGTGTTGTTGTGCAGTTTGTTCATTGTCAAGCTTAGCTGCTAAAGGCATCACTTTACCTTGATCGTTGGGAGAGATTCCGCCGGTGACAATCAAACCAACACCTCCTTTTGCTCTTTGCTCATAAAATGCAGCAAGCTTTGATAAACCAAACATGTCTTCTTCAAGACCTGTATGCATAGAACCCATAATGATTCTATTTTTTAGGCTTGTAAAACCTAGATCGAGAGGTTGAAAAATTTTAGAATAAACAGTAGTGGTACTCATGCCAACAAATTTGGCTTTTTATGCTGATGTAGGCAAATTATCTCAGAGTTCTTTTACTTGCAAATGCTATTAATTAAAGAACTTACTGCTTACTTGGATCAAGTAAATCGTAAAACTGATCAATTTTAGGCAAAATAATGATGCGTGTTCTTCGGTTCATTGCTCTTTGTTGCTCTGTTGAGTTGCCACTTAAAGCATTGTACTGAGCTCTTCCGGCAGCGATTAGTTTGTTTGGATTGACCTGATATATGTTTTGCAGCGCTCTGACCACTGCTGTTGATCTTTTCACGCTTAAATCCCAGTTGTCTTCAATACAATTTGTTTTGATTGGCTGATCATCTGTATACCCCTCAACCATAACTTCTATATCAGAACGTTGTTTGATGATTTGAGCAATCTTACTTAAAACAGTTGATGATTTTTCTGAAAGCTGATAACTTCCTGAAGAAAATAGCATTTTGTCTGACAAGTTAATCATCACTACTGTTTTATCAACTTTAATGTTCACATCCTGATCATCTAAGCCCTCTTTTAAAGCAGATTTTAAGTTTACAGCTAAAGCAAGATTGATTGAATCTGCTTTGCTTTTTGCTGCTTGTAAGAGTTTGATGTACTTGTCTTTTTTCTCTAACTGAGAAAGGGTTTTGTGTATATTTTCATTTGCAGATTGGTTTAAAACAGTGAGGTTGCCTACTTGTTCAACTTGCTTGTCTCTCAAAGATTTACAGTCTTTTAGCTGTGCTTTTAGAGCTGTTACTTCAGCTTGAGATACATTTAAGGCATTGCTTAGGTTTCCTTTTTCATTGTAGCATGTACTCAGCTCTTTTTGCTTTGCATCATGCATAGCTTGCAGAGAAGTAAATTTTTTCTTTGAAACACAGCTTTGATTTAGGGTAAGCAATCCACCCAAAAACAAAAAAAATAAAAAGCGCATTATAATTCCTGAATTTCAGTTAATCTAAAAGGAGTGCCTGCCAAGCGAACACCTTCTGGAGCTTCTTTTTCAAATCCGCTGAAGATAACTTGATCGCCCACATTATAATTAGAAGGTAAATTGCAAGGGTGCATTCTGCCAGAGGTGCTGTATTCAATCATGAGTTCATTCACTACCATAACAACAGTGCCTTGAAGGCCTTGATAATAGTCTAAATCAGCAAAATTGGTTAAACAATCAGGCATAGGTTGATTTGAGCTTACAGATTGATTGTTATTGCATCCGAAAGAGGTAACTAAAACAAAGAGTGCGAAAATTGAGCAGAATGATTTCATAATTTTTTTTAACAAATTTGAATAGAAATTCAAAACTTGTCAAGTTTTACTTAAAATTGCCACCATATTTAATTTAACAAAACAACAAAACAATAAAACAATAAAAATGAGAAAAATTACAATTTTAGCAGCATTTTTAGGTTTGGCTTTTGCCTCTTGCAATAAAAATCAAAAGGCAGTAAAAAACCTTGAAGGAAATTGGAACATTACAAGCTTTGTTGATTCTTATGCTCCTGATGAAGTACTTACAGGCACAATGCAATTCGAATCATGCAAATTAAAAGAAGAAGATTGTGGTGGATCTTTGACTTTGACAGATGGAACAGATGCTTCTACTATTCCCTTTCAATATAGCATTAGTGAGCAAGGCAATGAGATGTTTTTAACTTACCTTTCTACCGAAGATGAATCAAGAGAAACCTATGACTGTTCTTTAGATTTAGATGGTGACAATGCCACTATAGAATATATTGACACTTTTGGTGATAAAATTACAATTGATATTGCGAAGCAATAATTAATTTATTGAAAATAAAAAGCCCTCTATTGAGGGCTTTTTTTGTGCGGGTGGAGGGACTCGAACCCCCATGCCGTGAAGCACTAGATCCTAAGTCTAGCGTGTCTACCAATTTCACCACACCCGCTTTAGGTTGGTGTGCAAATATAATTAAGATTCTTAATTTTTCTACTTTTGTTGTATGAAAATTCTTACCAGCGAATCGCAAACTCAGACTTTATTCAAATACTTAACCTCAAGTGTGGTTCCAAGGCCCATTGCCCTTGTGAGCACAAGAGATAAACATGGAAATGTAAACTTGAGTCCTTTTAGTTTTTTTAATGTGTTTAGTGCAAATCCACCCATATTGGTTTTTAGTCCGGCACGAAGAGGTCGAGACAATACCACAAAGCATACTTATGAGAATTTATTAGAGCATAAAGAATGTGTCGTCAATATTGTGAATTTTGACATAGTAGAACAAATGTCTTTGAGTAGTAGTGAATTTGCTAAAGGGGTGAATGAATTTGTGAAAGCTGGCTTTACTGAGCTTGAAAGCGACCATATATCTGTACCTAGGGTAAAAGAATCTCCGATTCAAATAGAGTGTAAAGTTGATCAAGTTATTGCTCTGGGAGATCAAGGTGGAGCTGGTAATTTAGTGTTGGCAAGAGTCATTTGCATGCACATTGATGATGACATATTAGATAGTGACAAAAACATTGACCCTAATTTACTTAAAGCAGTGGCAAGACTAGGTCAGAATTATTATAGTAAAGCCTATGGTGAGGCTCTATTTCAACTCAATAAGCCTGCTCAGAATGTAGGCATAGGATTTGATGCTTTGCCCAAAGAAGTTTTAAATAGTAAAGTGCTTTTAGCCAGTGATTTGGCTCAACTTGCAAGTTGGCCAGAAATGATTGATGAGACTGAAGTGAACGAATATAAGTTAATAGAGCTATCAGAATTATTTCTTGAGCATGAAGATGATGCAAAGGCACTTGAAATTGCTTTGCACAAAAAGGCAAAACTACTGATTGAACAAAAAAATATTGAACAAGCCCTAATGTGCGTGTTGGCTTTTAACAATTAAACGTTTAAAACACAATTGATCTGATCATAAATTTATAGCTTTACCGCTCAAAACAGAAGAACTATGGAATTAGAAGGCAGAATTATCAAGGTGATGGACACACAAAGTTTTGATAGCGGCTTTAGCAAAAGAGAATTTGTTGTCAACACCTTCAAAGAAAATTATCCGCAAGACATTAAATTTGAGGTTTACAAAGAGAAATGTGAAGCTTTAAATGCATTTCAGGCTGGTGATGAAGTTAAAGTAGAGTTCAACATTAGAGGTAATGAATACAATGGAAGATATTATGTGAATCTTCAGGCTTGGAAAATTGAAAAGTCAACAGGTCAAGCTCAAGATGCTCAGATGCCTAATTTTGAGAACATTCAAAAAGCTTCTCCAAGTTTATCTGACGCTCCTGCTGAGCCAGATGATCTTCCTTTCTAAGTAAATAGGGGAATGGCTAGGCTGAAAGATCTGATGGGTGCTCTTAACGACTATGCACCTTTTAGTTGGCAAGAATCTTATGACAATTCAGGCCTGATTGTAGGCGATTTAAATATGCCTGTTAAGGGTGTTTTATGTTGCCTTGATGTTACCGAACAAATCTTACAAGAGGCTATTGATAAGACATGCAATGTAATTGTAGCGCATCATCCCGTTTTATTTAAGGCTATTAAAGGGCTCACATACAGCAATGACATACAAAGAATTGTTGCAAAGGCCATCAAAGAAGATATTGCCCTTGTCGCCTTTCATACTAATTTAGACAATGCTATAAGTGGAGTAAATGGTATGATGGCTAAAAAAATAGGCTTACTCAACACTCAAATATTATCTCCTAAACAAAATCTTTACAAGCTTAGCACATTTGTGCCAGAGAAATATAGCCAGGCTGTTAAAACAGCTCTTTTCTCCTCTGGAGCAGGAAAACTAGGCGATTATAAAGACTGTAGCTTTACTAGTATAGGGCAAGGAAGTTTTACTCCTTTAAAGACAAGCAATCCTTTTGTAGGAAAGGCAGGAAAATTACATAAAGAATCAGAGCAAAAAGTAGAGTGTGTAATCGATGAGGCATATCTCGGCAAGGCGCTTCAATCTTTATTTCAGGCCCATCCATACGAGCAAGTGGCTTATGATTTAATAAAGCTGCAAAACACCAACCATTCAGTAGGAGCAGGTATGGTAGGGGATTTGCCCCGAAAAACAGACCTTAGTTCATTTTTAAATCATATTAAAAAGATTTTTAAGACATCTGTTATCAAATATTCTGGGCCTAATGAGAAAAAAGAGGTAGAGAGAGTGGCTTTGTGCGGAGGTAGTGGTTTTTTTCTTCTAGATAAAGCCATTCAATCTAAGGCAGATGTATTTGTAACTTCAGACGTTAAATACCATGACTTTTTTCAAGGGTTAGATCAGATTCATTTACTTGATATAGGACATTATGAGTCAGAAGAACACACCATTCAGTTAATTCATGATATTCTTAGCCAAAAATTTTCTAAATTTGCCATCCTGTTAACAGAACAAAATACAAATCCGGTAAATTATTATCTATGAGTGCTACGGCGACAAAAGCAAAATCGAGCCAAGTTGAAGAAAAGCTAAAAGCGTTATACGATCTTCAAAAAATTGATTCTACAATAGACAAGATCAAAATTATCAGAGGTGAATTGCCTTTAGAGGTTAAAGATCTTGAAGATGATATAGAAGGATTAGAAACTAGAGTTGAGAATTTTTCTCATGACATCAAGGGGATTGAAAATGAAATCACTGAAAAGAGATATTCAATCAAAGATGCTCAAGCTTTAATTTCTAAGTATAAAGAGCAACAGAATAATGTTAGAAATAACCGTGAGTTTGATTCTTTGAGTAAAGAAATTGAATACCAAGAATTAGAGATTCAATTGGCAGAAAAAAAGATCAAAGAAGCTCAAGCTCAAATTGAGCATAAGAAAGAGTCTTTGACATTAGCTGAAGAAAGTCTAAAAGAAAAGCAAGAGGCTTTAGCTGAAAAGAACAAAGAGCTTGCAGAAATCACAAAAGAAACTGAAAAAGAAGAACAAGATCTTTTAAAAAAGTCTGAAAAGGCATCGAAAAATATTGAAGAGCGTTTGATCAATGCCTACAGAAGAATTCGCTCAAATGCAAAGAACGGATTGGCTGTGGTAACAGTTCAAAGAGGTGCTTGTGGTGGATGTTTCAATAACATTCCTCCTCAAAGACACTTAGAGATTCAGTCAAGAAAAAAATTGATTGTCTGCGAGCATTGCGGAAGAATTTTAGTTGATGACTTTGATAAAAAAGTCGAAGAGTAATAAAATTACAGTTCTTTAAAAATAATGTAAGGCCTTTGATTGTATCAAGGGCCTTTTTTATAATTTTACATTTATGAGATTATTTATTGTTACAATTTTAGTCGCTTCTGTAATTTTTTCTTGTAGTAAAGAAAAGAAAACAGCAAAAGCGTTAGAAGGTTCTTGGAAAGTCATTTCTTTTATCAATAACGGACAAATTGATCCGATTGATTTTACCAACAGTTTTTTCAACTTTGATTACTGTGCGCCTAAAAAAACAAATGGATGCCCTGGTAGTTGGAATGGTAAACTTTCAAATGGGAATGATTTTGATTTTGACTTTATTTTTAAAGTAAACGATGAAAACGATGTGAGTCTTGAGTTTGACTCAGTTGACGTTGATACTTTGTTTAATGCCTTTTTAAATACTGATATAAAAATTACAGTAGACACCCTTGAGCTTGAATTTATTTCAGGTCAAGAGTTTTTTGAATTTATCATGCTGAAAAACTCATAACATTTGGATTCTCTTACCCAAATTGTTCTTGGATCTGCAGTAGGAGAGGTCTGTTTAGGCAAGAAAATAGGCAATAAGGCACTTTTTTACGGTGCAATTGCAGGAACAATACCTGATTTAGACATTGTTCTAAATCTGTTCACAGACACACTCACTTCAATGGAATGGCATAGAGGAATTTCACACTCTCTATTCTTTTGTCTGTTGTTTAGTCCTGTTTTAGGGTTTGTAGTACATCATATAGAGCAAAACAGAGAAGTTTCGTTTAAATCTTGGGGGTATTTTTTCTTTTTTACTCTTTTTACGCATCCTCTTTTAGATTTGTTTACCACTTGGGGCACTCAAATTTTATGGCCTTTGCCTCAAAAATTTGCTTTTCATAGCATT
Source organism: Flavobacteriales bacterium (assembly GCA_020631045.1). Lineage (GTDB taxonomy): Bacteria > Bacteroidota > Bacteroidia > Flavobacteriales_G > JALEGO01 > JAHDHZ01. The sequence goes on from JAHDHZ010000002.1 coordinate 9,667, forward strand.
TTCGTGGCAGATCCTTTATATACCATTCCTTTTTTAGTCTGTATTATTTGGCTAGGCTTTTACAAAAAAGAAAATGATAAAAGAAGAAGACTTGCTAAAATTGGTTTAATATTAAGTTCAGGATATTTAATACTGGGTTTAGGCGTAAAAACATTTGTCAACCAAGTTGTACAAAACAGTTTGAAAGAGCAACAAATTGAATACCAAGATTTTTCTACCAGACCATCTCCTTTAAATATTATTTTATGGAACATCAATGTTATGTGTGACGATCGTATTTTAATTTCAAACTACTCTTTATTTGACAAATCACCCCATCTCTCATTTTACTCCATTCCCAAAAATCACCACTTAATTGCTCCATACAACAACTACGAGAAGATCAAGCGGTTAAAAAAACTATCAGAAAACTGGTATGTGATTCAAGAAAAAGACTCAACGCTTTTTTTCAATGATTTGCGATTTGGACAGATGGGCTATGGCAAAGAAGCACCTTTTGTATTCTCCTTTAGACTTGATTTTGACTATGAAAATGCAGATCTACAAATTACCGAAAACAATAAAAGTCCAAAAGATGGGCTCAAGCTTGTAGGTAAGCTTTTTGACCGTATAAAAGGCATTTAATCAATATAAATCAGGTCACTATAAACCTTATCATTTAAGTGTAGACTCAAAAGATAAGTTCCTTTCACTACATTCAGTGCAATTGATTTTTTAAATGCAGAACTCAATAAGTGCTTGCCCTGAAGATTGTAAAGCATCACTTCTTTTATATTATGCGTTTGAAAATCGTCAAATTCAAGTCTTTTTTGAGTGATTGTATAATTTATATTATCTGCTAATGCAATCTTAGAAGAATTCATCACATCTACATAAATGAAATAATCGTGAATGGTAAACTCATCGGTCTGAGACCCAAAAATACCCCCATCTGCTGTGCCTTGCATTTTAATCCATATATTATGATGTCCTCCAACACTGGGAATCCCATATATTTTCAAACAACCATCTTCTCCTGCCTGCCAAGTACAATTTGGTGGAACACAAGTAAGATCTGAGTTAGACATTCCAGTAGTTTCAATGCCATCAATTGAGACCAGTGAGGCTTCTACCATTGACCATCCACAAAAAGGCGAGCAATCATTTGGCGCAACATCTCCTGCTGTTTCAGGTGCTTTAAAATGCAAAGTTTGTTCATAAATTTGTCCTAAAAAAGCAGTGTCTAATCCTTGTGATGCAGTAGGAGAGACACCCCATCCATCATCATATTGAATCGATGCATCTATTTGGCAGGGAGTAATTTGGCTGTTTACCAATAAGCTTGAAAAAAGCATCAAAAAAGAAAATGTAAAGGTTTTCATGAAAGGCATTTGTCATAAAGTTGTATATTTTTTGAAAAACACTTGATATGGCAAGAACATTTTTTTTTATAATCTCTTTCGTCTTTTTGATTGGAGCTTTTTTAATTGGCTATTTTATTTCTCCTACATTCTATTATGCCTTTCTGATATTGTTGCCTGTATTCTTTCTAGGTGTTTATGATGTACTTCAAAAAAAACATGCCATACTCAGGAATTTCCCTGTGATTGGGCACTTTCGTTATTTATTAGAAAGTTTTAGACCTGAGATCATGCAGTATTTTGTTGAAACAAATACTGAGGGCAGACCCTTTAATCGAATTTATCGATCTTTAATTTATCAGAGGGCTAAAAATCAAACAGATACAACTCCTTTTGGCACTCAAGTAGATGTGTATCGGCCTGGTCATGAATGGATTGATCACTCCATCTATCCTAAAGATGCACATAAGTTAGATCACAATCCAAAGGTGATGGTGGGTAGCAGTCAATGCAAGCAACCTTATGTCTGCAGTATCTTTAACATCTCAGCCATGAGTTACGGATCGTTAAGTAATCGAGCAGTAGAGGCTTTAAATAAAGGCGCTTTGTTGGCAGATTTTGCTCACAATACTGGAGAGGGAGGCATAAGCCCGTATCATTTAAAGCACAATGGTGATTTGATTTATCAAATTGGTACTGGTTATTTTGGTTGCCGTTCTAAAGAGGGTAGATTTAGCCCAGAGAAATTTAAAAAGACCGTTTCAGCAAAGCAAGTTAAAATGATAGAACTAAAGCTGTCTCAAGGTGCAAAACCTGGTCATGGAGGCATCTTACCTGCTAAGAAAAACACTAAAGAGATCGCCCAAATTAGAGGAGTAGAGCCACACAAAGCTGTTCATTCGCCTCCATTTCACAAAGCGTTTGATTCTCCTGAAGGCTTGATGCAATTCATCAAACAACTAAGAGACCTTTCAGAAGGTAGGCCCGTTGGATTCAAACTTTGCATAGGTAAAAAACAAGAGTTTATTGACATTTGTTTAGCCATTAAAAAGACCGGGATTTTTCCTGATTTCATTGCTATTGATGGGGCAGAAGGAGGCACTGGAGCTGCGCCTGTTGAATTTTCAGATCGCATCGGTATGCCTTATAAAGATGCCTTAGCTTTTGTATACAATACCTTAGTCGCTCACGATTTAAAAAAAGAGATTAAGCTATTTGCTGCGGGTAAAATTGTTTCTGGCTTTCAATTAGCCCGTGCTTTTGCTCTGGGGGCCGATGTATGTTACAGTGCAAGGGGAATGATGATGGCTTTGGGATGCATTCAGGCTTTACAATGTAATTCAAATACTTGTCCGGTTGGAATCGCCACACAAAATAAGCAATTAATCAAAGGATTAAATATTGAAGACAAAGGACATAGAGTCGCAAATTACCACAAAAAAACAGTATCAGCTTTTCTTGAGTTATTGGCAGCAGCTGGATTAGAGCGTTCAGAACAGTTAGAGAGAAAACACATCAATAGGCGTATTAACTCTACAGAGTTTAAAACTTATGAAGAAATTTTTCCTTATTGAAAGAAGCTTAAATATTTCAATAGCGCTGCAAATTGTTGGAGTATTTTTTTCGGCACGGCCAATCCTAAAGGATCGGAGCTTCTCAAAAATGCCCCAACAATTTACAGCGCTAATTCATCTTTCATAAGATGTATTTAATACTTTTTTGAGCCCCATTTTCAAATACAAATTGTAATAGATAGACTCCTGAACTTAAAGAAGGTATAGACAGGTTTAGTGTAGTTGCGTTTTTTTGAAAATCAGCGGTAGCTACTTGAGCACCATCAATTTTACGTACAAAAAACTTTCCTGCAAAACCAGTAGGTTGATTCAACTTTATTTCAAGAGCTTGGTTTATGACAAAGACCTGAGCTGAAAAAGTATTTTGAGTTTTTATTTTTTGATCAGAGGTTGTTAAAAAGGCGCAACTACATTCTTCAGAAGGGTAGAGGGGAGTGCCTTGCTCAAATTTTAATTTTGCAGGATGTTGATAATTTGATGAATTGAAGTTAAAATTCAAAGCATTTGATCCATCCATCCAACTAGGAATTTGATTTAAATAAGCAGAGTAACCCATTAAATTTTCACCTGGAGCACTCACTTGACTTGCTGTATTTTCAGACGGATTCAGACAAAGTGTTGAAGAAAACTGTAAATCATTTAAATTAAAATCTTTGTTCCAAAACAAAGCATGGGCAGATCCATTGATGTCAAACTCTGAGGCAATGTTTGCAAAAAGCAATTGATTTTGATTGTAACTACAATCACTTAAATTAGATTGCACAACAATTTTTGATGGAGCATAATTTCTATAGATCAAATTCTTAGGTCCATTGCCTACTGATTTAACATTGTCTACAGAGAGTGCTTTTATTTCATTAAAATTAATGAGTCCTTCATTAGATAGTGGATTGCCTTGCATGTAATTGGCTTCTAAAAGATTTTCAGAAGGCCCATTTCCGTGCAAAACAACATCAGAGCTTGCCCATGGCAATTGAATGCCAAATGAATAATTATAAGCATAAGAATAACGAGTGTAGTTGTAAGCCATTACATTTTGTTTGGCATGATACTGCACAACAATAGCGTGCCTTAGATCTTGTAAAACATTGTGCTGAATTAAATTATGGTGACTATAAGCAGCTTGACTTCCAGAAAAGGCAATGCCATATCCTTGCGTACCGCCTAAGTGAGATCCGTGAATCCAAGCTTCTTTAAATTCAGAATGTTCAATGGTATTATAAGCACTGTTGTTAAGCAGTATGTGGCAACCCAGTCCAAAATTAATTTTTAAGTTTTTTAATTTGCAATGCTCAGCATTTGATAGATAAATAACTGAACTGTTTTGTACATCTTGCTCAAGATTTTGTTGATTGTGTAATTGCTGATCAAACATTTCAGAATTATCAATAAAAATACAGCTCATCATAGCTGATTGAACATTGATGGCTTCAAACAAATTCTTTTTATTTGAAAAATTGATCGCTTTAAATGTTGTTTTGTCAATTCCTTTACCTAAGATGGCTGTATTGCTTTTTAATTGAATGGGTTGATCAAATTCTATAAAATAAAGTCCTTCATTGAAATTATAGATTTGATATGTATTGTTTTGTTGATTTTGTGAGATAAAATCATTGAAAGTACTTGCTTTGAAAAAATAGGATCCATCAGCATTTTGATTAAGTTCTGTAAACGCAGAGTTTACATCAATACAAGTGCTATTTAGATTTTGAATATCTAAACCAGAACCTGAAGAACTCCAAGCCTCAATTAATTGCTGAGCAACAACTTGATTGCTGATTTTTTGAATTTGACCAAAAGCATTATAAGACCATAAAGATAATGAGAGCATCATGCTAGTGAGCAGCCTCTTTTTTTCTGTGTGCATAATCACAAGATATATTTTCTATTTAAATTAAGCACAAAGGCAGGCTCAAATTTTAAATCTGTCATTTGTCAAATAATATATATTATGTTAAATAGAAGATTTTAACACCTCTATGTAAATACAAAGCTCTCAGTGCTTCTTGGCTGTTTTATAAAAAAATGTACGTTTGTGATACACCAACATAATTAATATATGAGAAATAAATTGTTGATTCTATCTTTTCTTGTGGTTGCTTTAGCAGGTTGTAAAAAAGATTATTTTGATCCTGATAAACTGTCAGATGCAGCCGATAACCTTGTTTGGTCCCCTGAATTTGCTATTCCTCTGGCTTATGGATCATATACTTTAGAAGATGTATTGAATCAAACCTCTGAAGATGCGCAATCAGTTGTTCAGATTGATCAAGATAACTTTGTAACCCTTGTTTATACTGGAGAAATTGCTTCATTGAATGCTTCAGATGTATTTATAATTAGTGATCAGGCAACTTCTTCAAGTTTTAATTCTGGTGTCAATATTCCTTTGCTGCCTGCATCTGACTCTTTGGTGGTTAATTATACGCTTTTAGAGTCTATTTCAGTTGGGGCAAATCAAATTGACTCTATGCGTATGAATTCTGGTAATTTTCAAGTGAACATTAATTCTACATTTAAACAAGATGTGAAGTTTGAGTTGACCTTTCCTACTATTATTAAGAACGGACAAGCTGTTAAAGAAATTGTGCAGCTTAATTATTCTGGTTCTACTCCTGTGAGTGGTACAGCAACGATTGATCTATCTGATGCGCTACTTATTTTAAATCACAACAGTACAACAAGAAATACGATTAAAATAGAAGTAAGAGCCGTTGTTTATGGCAATGGTTCATCTATTGCTTCTTCTGATCAAATAGATATCAACACCAATATTACTGATCTTGATTTTGCAGCAGTTTATGGTTATTTAGATGTTTCAAATATTTCTACTCCTATTGATTCAATTCCGATCTCTGTTTTTTCTGCAGCTCAAGGCGTTGGCACATTTAGTATTACTAATCCGAGTATAAAATTTAGGTTTTTTAATTCTATTGGAGTGCCCTTAGCTATTGACTTTTCTCAGTTTAAAGGTTTAAATACGAATACAGGTGTACAGAATGATTTAATATCTTCATCTGCACTGCCCTCTCCCCTTCCGATTCAATCTCCTATGATAAATCAACAAGGGCAAATTTTAGCAGATTCTTTTACCATAGGTGGGTCTGATTTGGCTCAATTCATCAATGATCAACCCAATAGACTTATTTATGGAATTGATTTACAAACATCAAGCTCAGCCAATCAATCTTCATTCATTTTAGACACAAGTAAATTAAAAGTAGACGCTACATTAGAAATGCCTTTAGAAGGTTCTGCGAATGTATTTGGAGTATATGACACTATTGCAGTCTCATTTCAAGGTTTAGATTCAAACAACAGTCAAGTTGATGTTGATAATCTAGTTTTAAAAAGCATTGTTGAAAATGAATTTCCTATTGACTTTGCTATGCAATTGTATACAGCTGACAGTTTGTTGAATGTGACAGATTCTTTATTACCTTCAGGAACAGTTATATATTCTTCTAATATTGATGCTGCTGGAGAGTTGGTTTCTGCAGGCATATTGAATCTTGATATTGTCATTGACTCTTCTCGCACCCAAAGTATTGAGACCATGCAAAACATCATCATTAAAGCTTCTGCTACTACTGCTGGTGGAGGATCTGAAAATGTAAAAATATACAGCGATTACAAATTAGATGTCAGATTGGGCGTTAAGGCCAAGTTTTCTGTTAATCCTTAACTAAAGTCGATAACGCAATATAATTTTATTACTCATTATGAAAATTTTCTACTCAACCTTTCTTGTATTTTTTATTTCTTATCAAACCACAGCTCAAGATTTGACCTTATACAACATGCCTTATATTCAGCAGCGTGTTGAATTGAATCCTGCCTTTCTACCCAAATCAAAGGTCCATGTTTCAATACCTGGTCTTTCATCTCTGGGAATCTCTTTCTCTAACAGTGGGTTTAAATACGCTGATTTAGTAAAACTTGAAGGAGACTCTTTACGTTTGGATGTCGATAATATGCTCAATGAGATGAGTGATGAGAATAAGCTGATTTTTGCTACAAATCTTCAATTGTTTGGATTTGGTTTGAAATTAGGAAACAATTACTTCAATTTAGCTGTCAACGAAAAAGCAAATATGCAATTTAATTATCCTAAAGATTTCTTTTCTTTTCTCTGGGATGGAAATGCAGCCAATCTAAATCAAGCTTCAAATTTTAATTTTAAAATCAATGCTATTCATTACAGAGAATATGCCTTGGGATACAACAGAACCTTCAATGATAAACTCTCAATTGGTGGTCGCTTGAAATATATTTATGGCCTAGAGAACATTTCAACCAATGCTTCTGACATTACTGTTACTACAAATGAAGATTCTGCTTATGCCATGACCATTACTAACAACATTGAAATCAATACATCAGGCCTTGGAGATGTTGATGGCATTGCTCAAAACTATTTATTCGGCAAACAAAACACTGGGTTTGCGGTAGATCTTGGATTTAACTTTCACTTAACTGAGAAACTCTCTATCAATGGTAGTGCATTAAACTTAGGTTCTATTAATTGGAAAAGTGATGTAGAAAATTACATCAGCACAAATCCCAATGCTATCTATGTATTTGAAGGCTATCCTTTGAGAGATTTATCTGCTGATTCTTCTTCATCAATTGCCACACAAATTGCCGATTCACTCAAAGAGCTGTTCAGGCTTGACTCTAATAACCTCTCCTACTCTACTGGTTTGAATACTCAATACCATTTAGCTACAGATTTTAAGATTGTAGAAGGCCAACATGTTGGAGCTCATTTATTGTTTAACAATTTTAATAAAATAGGATCTTCCGCGCTTTCTTTATATTATACCGGAGCGTTTACTAGAGTTATTTCTGCTTCTGTTTCATATACTATGATCAACGGATCTTTTTCAAATCTTGGCGTAGGCTTAAGATTAAACGGCGGACCACTTCAATGGTATATACTAACCGACAACTTACTAAGCTTTTTCACCCCAGAAAAAGCCCAGTATTTTAACTTTAGAACAGGCTTTAATCTTACATTCGGTAAGCATAAGGATCAGTAATTTTTGCTAAGTTTGCTTTTCTTAAAGCAAACAACATGAGATTTCTATATTTATTCTTATTCAGTCTACTTTTTAGTTTTTCTAGTTATGCGCAAAATTATGCGTATGAATCAGTAGAGAATGATCCAACTCAAACCAGAATTTATACTTTAGAAAATGGATTAAAAGTCTATTTATCTCAAAATACTGATGAACCAAGAGTGTATACAAATGTTAGTGTGCGTGCGGGTAGTAAATATGATCCGGCTGATGCTACTGGGCTTGCACATTATTTAGAGCATATGTTGTTTAAGGGCAATTCTCAAATTGCAGCGAAAGACTGGGCAAAAGAAAAAGTTTACTTAAAGCAGATTTCAGATTTGTATGAAAAACATAAACAAACTAGTTCTGAGGTAGAAAAAAAGAAGATTTACTTACAAATTGATAGCCTTTCAGGAATAGCTGCCAAACTTGCCATTGCAAACGAGTATGACAAAATGGTCTCTTCAATTGGGGCAAGCGGAACAAATGCTTACACCTCTAAAGAGCGAACAGTTTACATCAACGAAATTCCTTCAAATGAACTTGAAAAATGGCTTTTATTAGAATCTACTAGATTTAAAGAGTTGTCTTTGAGAATTTTTCACACAGAACTCGAGGCAGTTTATGAAGAATACAATCGCTCTAGAGACAATGATATCAGTAAGTTGTTCGAAAAAACGCATGAGTTATTGTTTGTCAACCATCCATACGGAACTCAAACCACTATAGGCACTTCAGAGCACTTGAAAAATCCTTCAATGGTGAAAATTCATGAATATTTTGATGCTTATTATGTGCCCAATAATATGGCTGTAATGATCAGTGGAGATATTGATTTCGAGAACACCATTAAGCTAGTTGATCAATACTTTGGAAGTTTTGCAAAAAAGCAAGTTCCTGAGTTCTCTTTTGAAGCCGAGCCAGAAATCACATCACCTAAAAGTGCTTCGTTAAAAGGCCCTAATTTCGAGGTTGTTATGTTAGCTTATAGATTTGATGGAGCTAGTTCTAAAGATGAGCCTTATTTAAACTTAATAGACTACATGTTGTCTAACAGTTCTGCAGGCTTGATTGATTTAAATTTAAATCAACAACAAAAAGTATTACAAGCAGGTTCTTTCTCTTCAATCGACCAAGATTATTCGACTTTATACCTATACGGACTTGCCAAGCAAGGGCAAAGCTTAAAAGAAGTCAGAGAGCTTTTACTTGAACAATTCAAATTACTTAAAACAGGTGATTTTGATGCACAGATGATGCAGGCATGCATTAAAAATATGCTTTTAGACAATGAAAAAGCAATTGAAAGTAATCGTTCGAGGTGTTCTATGATGACAGAGAGCTTCATTTTAGAAAAGCCTTGGGATCAAGTTATTTTCGATTATAAAACACTTGAAAAAATCACCAAAGAAAATCTGGTCAAGTTTGCACAAAATAACTTTAACGAAAATTACGTGTACGTAGAAAAATTTACCGGTAAAGATTCAGGTCTAGCAAAGGTTGACAAGCCTCAAATTACTCCTATCGAAATTACAAGAGATGAGCAATCTGAATTTGCCAAAAAGTTCTATGCCAAACAACCTGAAAAAATTCTTCCTGTTTTTGTTGATTTTGAAAAAGCTATTAAAAAAGAAAAATTAGCGAGCTCAACTTTAAATTATATTGAAAATACTTCAAATAAAACCTTTAGCTTTTCAGTGATTTTTGATATAGGTTCAAAGCACATTGATACACTAGAATTATTGGGTTCATATCTCTCTTATTTGGGCACAGATAATTATTCTGCTGCTGAGTTTAAAAAAGCTTTGTTTAAACTGGGTATTGAGATGAATTTTTCTTTTGCATCTGAGCAGTCTTATATCACGCTCTCTGGTCTTGAAAGTTCTTTTGAACAAGGTATGGCCTTGTTTTATGAATTCTTTACAAATCTAAAACCAAATCAAGATGCCTATAATGAAATGATCAAAGACATCTTAAAATCTAGAGATGATGCTAAGCTTGATAAAGGAACCATCTTAAGATCAGCCTTGAGGTCTTATGCAGTGTATGGTAAACACAATCCTTTTAAGGATAAGTTTTCTGAAGCTGAGTTAAAGAACATTGATGCTAAGCAATTAACTGAACTCGCTAAAGATATTTTCAAGTACAAGAAAAACTATTTTTTCTACGGAAGCACCTCTGCCCTTGAGGTAAGATCAATTGTAAGAAATCTTATTCCTAGCATCAATGCATCAGAAGACTATCCAGAAATGAAATCTTATGCATTTTTACAACCAGAGAAAACACAAGTCTTATTTACACATTTTGATATGGTTCAGACTGAACTTATGGCCATTTCTAATGTTGGAGACTTTCATAAAGATCAAATTGCTTTAGCAGCAATGCATAATAACTATTTTGGTTCTGGACTTTCTTCTATTGTTTTTCAAGAGATAAGAGAATCAAAAGCCTTGGCCTATTCTGCTTCAAATAGATTTTCAACTCCTTCAAAAAAGCAAGACCCTTGTTTTGTGACAACATACATTGGTTCACAAGCAGATAAATTGGGTTTAGCCGTTGATGCTATGAATGAGCTGTTGGCTGAAATGCCTCAATCACCAGGTCAGTTTGAAGACGCTAAACAATCTGCTTTAAAGCAAATTGCAACCAACAGAATTACCAAGGCTTCTATTTTTTGGCAACATCAAAAAAACAAACGTTTAGGTTTCAATGAAGACTATAGAGAAGAGGTATATCAAGCGATTGAAAAAATGACGATTGATCAATTGAATAATTTTTTTAGTACACACATGCAAAAAACACCTACTTACTTGGTAATTGGAGACCGAGAAAAAGTTGATTTTGAATCTCTTAAAAAGTTAGGCGAGATCAAAGAATTAAGCCTTGAAGAAATTTTTGGGTATTAAAAACTGAAACTTCTAATAAATTATATATTTGTTCACTTTAAAAAGTATTAAATGTCTAGAATAATCTATACTAAAACAGACGAAGCTCCTGCTCTTGCAACACAATCTTTATTGCCAATTATCAAATCATTTACCTCGAAAGCAGGTATTGAAATTGAATTGAAAGATATTTCTTTAGCATCAAGGGTTTTATCAGCTTTTCCTGAGTATTTGAATGAAGATCAAAGACATGAAGATGCTTTAGCTTACCTAGGAGAATTGGCGACAAAGCCCCATGCAAATATCATTAAGCTGCCCAATATTAGTGCATCAATCCCTCAACTGACAGAAACCATTAAAGAGTTACAAGAAAAAGGGTTTAATCTACCAGATTATCCTGAAGATGCTCAAAATGAAAAAGAAGAGGCAATCAAAGCTAGATATAATAAAGTAAAGGGCAGCGCAGTAAACCCTGTATTGAGAGAAGGTAATTCAGATCGAAGAGCACCCAAGCCAGTAAAGGCTTATGCTCAAAAATATCCACACAAAATGGGTTCTTGGAGTGCTGATTCTAAAACCCATGTTGCAACTATGGGTAAAGACGACTTTCGAAGTAATGAAAAGTCAGTGACACTGAAAGATGCTTCAAATGTTAAAATTGTATTTACTTCTCAGGCAAATGAGCAAAGTGTTTTAAGGTCTGGCTTACAACTTGAAAAAGGAGAATTAATTGATGCTACTTTTATGTCTAGAAAAGCTTTAGATCAATTTTTAGAAGCACAAATCAAAGACGCCAAACAAAAAGGTGTTTTATTTTCTCTACACATGAAAGCCACGATGATGAAGGTCTCTGATCCCGTCATTTTCGGAAGAGCTGTAGAAGTATTTTTTGCAGATGTTTTTCAAAAATATGCTCAAGTTTTTGAAGAAATTGGTGTTGATTCTACCAACGGATTTGGTGATGTGCTTGCAAAAATAGAAACCCTAGAAGATTCTGTTAAGCAAGAAATTTTAAACGAAATTCAAAAAGCTTATCAAAATGGTCCTAACATTGCTATGGTCAACTCTGATCAGGGTATTACCAATCTTCATGTTCCATCTGATGTAATCATTGACGCCTCTGTACCTGCAATGATCAGAACATCAGGTAAAATGTGGAACGCCCAAGGCGAGCTTGAAGATGCTAAAGTGACGATTCCTGATAGTTCTTATGCAGGTATTTATGCTGCAACTATTGATTTTTGCAAACAGCATGGCGCTTTTGATCCAACCACTATGGGAAGCGTTTCAAATGTTGGATTGATGGCCAAAAAAGCTGAAGAATATGGTTCACATGACAAAACGTTTGTTATAGAACAAGCAGGTATTGTTCAAGTTATTGATCAACAAAACAATGTTTTACTCGAACATAAAGTTGAGCAGGGAGATATCTGGAGAATGTGTCAAACTAAAGATGCTCCAATTAAAGATTGGGTAAAACTTGCTGTTTCCAGAGCTAAAGCTACAGGTGACCCGGCAGTTTTTTGGCTTGATCGGCAACGCGCACATGATGCTGAGTTAATTAAAAAAGTAAACACTTATTTGCCAGAGTTTACAGATGATCATGTTCAAACACATATATTGTCACCTATTAAAGCATGTGAATTTACGCTTCAAAGAGTCAAAGATTCAAAAAATACGATCTCTGTAACAGGCAATGTACTCCGTGATTATTTAACAGATTTGTTTCCCATTTTAGAATTGGGTACGAGCGCTAAAATGCTTTCTATAGTTCCACTTATGAATGGCGGTGGACTATTTGAAACTGGCGCGGGTGGATCTGCCCCTAAGCATGTAGATCAATTTACATCAGAAAATCACCTTAGGTGGGACTCTTTAGGTGAATTTTTAGCCTTAGCTGTTTCGCTTGAATTTCTTGGAGAAAAGCAGAACAATACTCAAGCTAAAATTTTAGCTGACTGTCTAGATCAAGCGACAATACACCTGTTAAATAATCAAAAGTCTCCTTTGAGAAAAGTTGGTGAGCTTGACAATCGAGGTTCTCACTTTTATTTGGCTATGTATTGGGCCAAAGAGTTGGCAATCCAAACAAATGACAGTGAGTTGGCTGTAACATTTAAGCCTTTGGCTGATTTACTTGAGATAAATGAACAGCAAATTGTAAATGAATTAAATTTAGTTCAAGGCAAAGCTGTTGATATGGGTGGATATTACTTGCCTGATGATCAAAAAATTGAAGCTGCTATGCGCCCTTCTAAAACATTTAACCAGGCTTTAGCTCAATTTTAATTGTTCTACAAGTTTGATGCATTCTTTGGCTTGCTGAACATCGTGTACTCGCAAGATGTCGGCTCCTTTCAAAAGTGCAAT
>JAHDHZ010000002.1:22998-100628 GCA_020631045.1 Flavobacteriales bacterium
TTTTGAGACTACCTCAAGAATAGAAGATTGCTTTGTTGAACCAAAAATATCATTTACGATGTGTGCTCCTCTTTGAAGAGCTTGCTCTGCGATTTGAGATCTATAGGTATCTACAGAAATAAAACTTTCAGGAAAATTCATAACGACTTTTTCTAAAATAGGCAACAACCTTTTGGCTTCTTCATCTTGACTGATAAGCTCAGCTCCTGGTCTAGAAGAAAAAGCTCCAAAATCAATAATATCAGCACCTTGTTTTAAAAATAGCTCAACTCTCTTTAGCACTTCATCTATATTTTGCAGTCTTGATTTTTTATAAAAAGAATCAGGCGTAAGATTCACAATGGCCATGACTTTGGGCTCTTTCAAAGACATATAATGGCCTTTTAAATTGAGCGAAAGATGTTGTTCAAAAGTTGTATATTTACGATTCATGAGTTCAACAGTTGAATTGTACGAAGAAGTTATAGGTAAATGTAGAAATATTTTTGCCAAAAAGATGACCGATTACGGAACTGCATGGCGCATTTTAAGAAGTACTTCACTCACAGATCAAATTTTCATTAAGGCTCAACGCATTAGAACCATTGAAGAGAAAAGAGAGCAGAAAATCAAAGAAGATATTTCGAATGAATACATCGGAATCATTAATTATTCAGTAATGGCCATTATTCAACTAGAATTAGGAACCTCTACAGAGGCATTAGATCACCAAAGAGCTTTAGAGTTATACGACAAGCATTTTACAGAGGCCAAAGAGTTGATGATTAAAAAAAATCATGATTACGGAGAAGCTTGGAGAGATATGCGTCGAAGTTCAATTACAGATTTAATTTTAATGAAAATATTGCGCATTAAACAAATTGAAGATAATGGCGGAAAAACCATTATTTCTGAAGGTTTAGATGCCAATTATTATGATATGATCAACTATAGTGTATTCTCATTATTTAAATTAGAAGCATGAAAATTATAACAGATATCTCAAGAATATTAGTAGGCGCTCTTTTTGTTGTTTCAGGACTTATTAAAGCAAATGATCCTATAGGGTTTTCATATAAATTGGGTGAATACTTTGCTCCAGATGTTTTGAACTGGACCATTTTTGAGCCTTTTGCTTTACAGTTAGCGATATTTATTTGTGTGGTTGAGATTGTGATTGGTTTTGCAACTCTGTTTGGTGCTAAAATGAAACTTGTGAGTTGGTCTTTATTAGGCATGATTGTGTTTTTTACCTTTCTAACCTTTTATTCAGCTTATTTCAACAAAGTGACCGATTGTGGATGTTTCGGAGATGCACTTAAGCTCACCCCTTGGGAGTCTTTTTATAAAGACGTTGTCTTGCTTGTTCTTGTTTTGATCATTTTTATACGTCAAAGTAAAATTCAAATGCAAGGTCTCACTCATGATCTGATGATTGGCTTTGGTGGATTACTCTTTGTCTTATACTTTTCAAACATGCTAATAAATTGGTCATTTCCTATTTATTTTTATCTAGTCACTTTTGCTATTCTCCTTGTCTATAAATTATTTGCTAAATCCACCCAAAAAGCATGGATTATGGGCCTTTTAGCAGCTTTAATTAGTTCATACTTTACTTATCATTGTGTAAACCACTTACCTCTTAAAGATTTTAGACCATTTGCTATTGGCAAAAGTATTCCTGAAGGCAGAACTCTGCCTATTGGTGCTAAAGAAGATGTCTATCAAACAACAATGCAATATAAAAATAGACAGACTGGTGAGGTAAAAGATTTTACGATGCAAAACTATCCTTGGAAAGACACGCTTACTTGGGAATTTGTTGATCGTATCACTACTCTTGTAGAAGAAGGCGATCATCCACCCATTCATGACTTTAACTTATTTGATGCTGATGGCAATGACATCACAGAAGATCTATTGGTTGAACCTTATATGTTTTTATTGGTCAATTATGATATTTCAAAAGCAAGTTCTTCAGACTTAAGTAGCTTGAATGCACTTGTAAAAGATGTTTATGGATGGGGGTATTATATGTACGGCTTAACGGCTTCTAATATTGATTTAATTAATGCCTATAAGAAAGAGAATGCCTTAGATTTTGATTTTTTAACTGCAGATGAGACTGTTTTAAAAACGATCATTCGCTCAAACCCAGGTCTTGTGATGCTAAAAGCAGGTACAGTTGTCGGAAAATGGCACCTCAATGACTTTCCAAGTAGTGAAGAGGTTAAAAAAATTGCTCAGTCATGAGTTTAAAAGGATTAGGCACAGCACTGGTTACGCCTTTTGACCAGAATCAAAATGTAGATTTCAAAGCCCTTGAAAAGTTAGTTGAACACAATATTCAAGGTGGTGTTGATTACCTTGTTATTCAAGGTACAACTGGTGAGACTGTTACGCTCTCAAAACAGGAGCGCATCGATGTGTTTAATTGTATTGATCAAGTCAATGAAAATCGCGTAAAATTGGTTTTAGGAATTGGTGGAAACAATACCAAAGCGCTCATCAAAGAATATGAATGGTTTGACTTAAATAATGTTTACGCTATTCTTTCTTCTTCTCCTGCCTACAACAAACCCACCCAAAAGGGTATTGTTGCGCACTATGAATATATTGCTAAGAATACTTCTAAACCAATTATATTGTATAATGTTCCGGGTAGAACAGCTTCTAATTTACTAGCTCAGACTACTCTTGAGCTGGCCCAACACAAGCAAATCATAGCCATCAAAGAAGCCAGTGGTAATTTTGAACAAATCACTGAGATTATTGCATCTAAACCCAAAGATTTTTTAGTGATTTCAGGAGACGATGCCCTTACCCTACCCTTAATTGCCTTGGGAGCTGATGGAGTTACCTCTGTTGTTGCGAATGCTTTTCCTGGTATTTTCTCAAAACTTGTCACTTCAGCTTTAAATGGAGATTTTAACACCTCTAGAGATCAACACTTTAAGGTTAGAAAAATGATTGAATACTTGTTTGCAGAAAACAATCCTGCAGGAGTCAAAGCGGTATTGAGTTTACTTAACATTACCTCAGATGTAGTTCGATTACCTCTAACCAGCGCTTCTGATCAGTTAAAAAAGCTTATGAAACAAGAACTATCATGTATAAATTCTTAATCTTTTGCCTTACACTTTCTAGCCTTGTTTTAAATGCTCAACAGGTCAAGACCAAAACCATTAAAGGAGTCATTTTAAATAAAAAAAAGCCACTTTATGATGTGAGTGTTATGCTTGATGGCACAAAATTCTTTGCTATTAGCGATAAAAAAGGAAAGTTTAAAATACAAGTTCCTCAATATCTTTGGGACGAAGAGATTTACATCATTTTTAAAAGTAAGGGTTATGAAGATAATTTAGTGCAATTTTCAGCTTCAAAGCAATTCAAAAAAAAGTTAGTTGTACAAATGATTGATTCCTTTGATAAAGCCGTTGAAGACTATAAAAATCCTGATGAAGATGTGATGGAATACAACAACATCATTCAGTCTAAAGATGTGAGTGATGAATCAAAAATGCCCAAATTTGACGATTAATTATGAAGATTTTAGAAGGTAAAAAAGGCATCATTTTTGGTGCTTTAGACGAAAAATCAATCGCCTGGAAGGTTGCACTCAAAGCACATGAACACGGAGCCAAGTTTATTTTGTCTAATGCTCCGGTGGCACTGAGAATGGGTAAAATTCAAGAACTTGCTGATCTTACTCAGAGTAAGCTTGTTGCTGCTGATGCTACAAATAATGAAGATCTGCAGGTTCTTTTCGAAGAATCAAAAAAGCATTTGGGTGGCAATTTTGACTTTGTCTTGCATTCAATTGGCATGTCTCCTAATGTTAGAAAAAACAAGCACTATACAGATCTAAATTATGATTGGTTGCACAAGACACTAGACATCTCTGCCATCTCTTTTCACAGAATTTTGCAGTTATTGTACAAAGGTGATTTCATGAATCAACATTCAAGTATTTTAGCTTTGACCTACATTGCCGCTCAACGTGTTTTTCCTGATTATGGCGACATGGCAGATGCAAAATCAATGCTTGAGTCGATTACAAGAAGTTTCGGTTATCATTTTGGCGTAAAGAACAAAACTAGAGTAAACACTATTTCTCAATCCCCTACTCCTACTACCGCAGGAAGCGGAGTGAAGGGTTTCGATGATTTCTTAGGTTTTGCTGATAAAATGTCTGCCTTGGGCAATGCTCCAGCAGATGCTTGTGCTGATTATTGCATTAGTTTATTTTCTGACCTAACACGCTTTGTAACCATGCAAAATTTATATCATGATGGCGGTTTTAGTTCGATTGGAGTAACTCCAGATGTGCTATAATCACTTATAATCAATACATTTGCAAAAATTAAATTTAGAATATTATGATTAAATGGTTAAAAGGATTATTTGGTAAAGCAACAGATGTTGTTGAAGGAGCAGTTGATACTGCTGGAAATGTAGCTGATACAGCAGGTGATCTTGTTAATGGGGCTGTTCATGTAACAAAGAATGTAGCAGGCAAAGCAGCAGATGTAGTTGACCAAACAGTTGATGCTGCTAAAGGCGTTGCCTCTGGAGCTACTGATGTGGCAGGTAAGGTTATTGATACTGCTAGTGACGTAGTTGAAGGGGCTGTTGATGTAACAAAAAATGTAGCAAGCAAAGCAGCAGATGTTGCAGGTGATGTAGTTGAGGGAACTATAGATACAGCAAAAGATGTTGCCTCAAAAGCAACAGATCTTGCTAGTGATGCAGTGAAAACAGTTAAAGGCAATAAAAAATAGTCTTTATTTAGAAAAATTAAACTTCTTAAAACCCTTAACTTTGATGATAAGTTAAGGGTTTTTTAATTCTATGTCAGAAATTGTATATATCGGAGAAAGACTGTGGGCTGGTCAATTGGGTTTTTTCTTAACCAATGCCAGTTTTATATTTTTGGCATTAAGTTGCTTTTTGTTTTTTAACCAAAAAAAAGAGCAAGCTCTTCAAAGTGCCCAATTTGCTTTTTATACGCATGGAGTCTTTCTTTTTTCAGCCATAGCATTACTTTTTTATATGTTGTTCAATAATCTTTTTGAGTACCATTATATCTGGCAGCACAGCTCTAGAAATCTGCCAGTTAGATATATTTTCTCATGTTTTTGGGAAGGGCAAGAAGGGAGTTTTATCCTTTGGATGTTCTGGCATTTTATTTTAGGTATAATTCTTTTAAGATTTGGTCCTAAGAAGCACATTTCAACCATTATGGGTGTGTTTTCATTGGTTCAATTACTGATTCATAGTATGATTTTAGGGTATCAGTTTGAATTTTTAAAAATTGGATCGAATCCTTTTACGACTTTATTGCGAGAACACGCAGATTTTATAAACATGCCCCTATTTAGAAACGCGTCATATCTTACCCAACTTGATGGAAGAGGACTCAATCCATTGTTGCAAAATTATTGGATGACCATTCACCCTCCTACTCTATTTTTAGGCTTTGCCAGCATGACCATTCCTTTTTGTTTTACAATGACAGCCTTGATAAAGAATTCATATAAAGATGTTTTAAACCTTTCTATCAGTTGGACTTATTGGGTTGTTGCTATTTTAGGTATTGGTATCTTAATGGGGGGCGCATGGGCTTATGAAGCTTTAAGTTTCGGTGGATTTTGGGCTTGGGATCCTGTTGAAAATGCCTCGTTGGTTCCCTGGTTATTGATTGTAAGTGGCGCACATCTTTTATTGATTTACAAAAACAGAGCATTGCACCTAAGAAGTACGCTGCTGTTTATTTTACTAAGTTTCATGAGTATTGTATACTCCACTTTTCTTACAAGAAGTGGTATTTTAGGAGAAACCTCTGTGCATGCCTTTGTAGATCTTGGACTCAACGGACAACTTCTATTCTTTTTGCTTTCTTGTACAATAATCCCTTTAGGATTGTTTGTTTTTCGTTTAAAAACTCTTAACAAGCAAGTAACTTCACCTGAATTATTTTGGTCAAAAGAATTTTGGATGTTTTCAGGCACTTTAATTTTAATGATTTCATCGATTCAAATTACGCTCTCTACATCTCTACCCATCATCAACAAGCTGCTTGAAGTACTTCCCATTGCATTTAATAAACTTGCTCCCAGCAGTAATGTAATCAACCATTACCATAAATTTCAAGTACCATTAACAATTCTTTTAGCATTTGTTTTAGGAGCCTCACAACTGATGCATTATAAAAAAGATAGTCTTACAGCTTTTATTAAAAAAAGCTCATTTGAATTAATCAGTTCAATATTGCTTGCGATTTTAACATTTATGTTATTGAATTACCAGGGTTCTGTTGGTCTACAACTCTCTGATATAAAAACAAATGTGCTTATCAATAAAAGTTTATTTTTCTTGTTGCTTTTCGTGTTGTATTACGCCATTTTAGCAAACCTTTCAATTTTAAAAAAAGTCTTTCAATCGAGTTCAAACAATTATGGCTCTAGTGTTGCGCATCTAGGCTTTTTACTTATACTCTTAGGTAGTCAGCTTTCAATGGGTCGACAAACTGTCATCTCTGAGAATTCATCAGGGGTTGATGTTAGAAGTTTAGATGATCAATTAAATAACGGAGAACATATTTTGCTGTACAAAAATGACACACTAAAAATGCAAGATTATTACCTCTCCTACAGAGGCATGCATAAAGAAGGAGTAAATGTATTTTATCAAGTTGATTACATGCGAAAAGTTGACGATGGTTCATTTGAACACCAATTTACACTGTATCCAAGAGTTCAAACAAACGACCGCATGGGCAACGTCTCTGAGCCTGACACCAAACATTTTATTGAAAAGGATATTTATACGCATGTCACTTATGCGCTACTTGACGAATTAAATATTGAAGATCCTGAAGCTTATTCTGAGAATCCCAAGACATACGAAATTCAGATTGAAGACACATTTTTCACTTCTAATGCTATGATTGTTCTTGAATCAATTAACAAGGCTGTAAATGCTCAAGATTTAGGTCTAGCTGAAAATCAACTAGCGGTTGGAGCATTCTTAAAAATTCAAGACATGAATAAAAACTCTTACAATGCTAAGCCTATTTATGTTTTAGATACTCAAGGCCACACCCAAACTATTGCTGATGTGATTGAACCTTTAGGATTAAAATTTAGCTTTGATAAAATTGAGCCTTTAAAACAACGTTTTACGATTAATGTATTTGAGAAAAATAAGAATTACAAAGAGTTTATTGTTTTAAAGGCCGTTGTTTTTCCGGGAATTAATGTTCTGTGGATAGGATGTATTTTAATGTTTTTTGGATGCATTCTTTCTGTGTGGCATAAAGTAAAACCTTGAAATTTTCCATTAGCATAGTAGGCTCAGGCAATTTAGCTACTCATTTAGCAGCACTATTTATTAATGCTGGGTACTCAATTGAATCGATTGTTTCTAGAAATAAAAAAACGGGTTTACACTTAGCTAAAAAGTCACACGCTCACTATTTTTCAGATCTTAAGAAATTGAACACATCATCACAAGATTTTATATTTTTATGCGTTCCTGATCATGTCATTGAACAAACCAGCAAATCAATTAGCAAACAAGAGTTTGTAGTGCACTGCTCGGGATCAACAGACATAGAGGCTCTTAAGCAAACAAATAAAGGTGTTTTTTGGCCTTTACAGACATTTAAGCACAACCAAGAAGTAACCCACAAGAGTTTTCCTATTGTTCTTGAAGCAAACAATAAGGCTTCTTTGAGCAAATTAGAAGATTTAGCTAAAACAATCAAGCATACTAGTTATGTAATGCCTTCAAATAAAAGAAGAGCATTGCACCTTGCAGCAGTAATGGCTAATAATTTCACAAATCACATTTTGCATTATTGTATGTTATATTTAAAAGCAAACAAGTTAAATCAAGATTTACTCTCCCCACTCATTAAAGAAAGTATAGAAAAAGCTGTTGCACAAGGCGCTCACCTCTCTCAAACGGGCCCTGCTATTCGAAATGATGAAAACACGCTTAATCACCATTTAAAGATGTTAGAAGATCAAGAAGACTTGGTTGAACTTTATAAATTTTTAACGCATAGCATACAAAAATTAAGTTCATGATATTTGTTTACCTTTAAGCTATGTTAGATCAATTTACTGAAGTTAAATCTCTCATTTTTGATATTGATGGAGTGCTTACTGACGGAAAAGTGCATCTTTTACCTGATGGTACACAAATGCGCAACATGAACATTAAAGATGGTTATGCGCTTCAGTTAGCCGTAAAAAAAGGCTATAAAGTAGCTATTATAAGTGGTGGAAGTTCCATTGAAGCTAAAAGAAGGTTAGAAGGCCTAGGCATCGAATACATCTATTTAAAAGCACATGATAAGCTCGATGTGTTAAAAGAATATATGCATACACTAGATGTACAACCCCAAGAGATTTTATATATGGGAGACGACATACCTGATTTTGAGGTCATTGAACATGTAGGTGTTGGATGTTGCCCCAACAATGCAGCTGAAGAAATCAAACAAATCTCAGACTATATTTCACCTTTTGATGGAGGGCAAGGCTGTGTCAGAGATGTGATTGAAAAAGTTATGAAGCTTCAAAACAATTGGTTTAAACCTGCAATGAAAGATCAAAAAGCCTTTAAATGGTAGCCTATCTGAAAGCCTTTCGTTTTCAAAACTTAATCTTTATGCTCTTGTGCATTTATCTGATGCGCTACTGTATCATTTCACCTGCTATAAAGCTTTACGGGCTAAACCTTCAATTAAGTTTTTTTGACTTTAATCTGCTTGCTTTTGCACTTGTTTTAATCGCTGGGGGTGGATATTTGATCAATGATTACTTTGATTTAAAAATTGACCGCATCAATAAGCCTGAAAAAATGATAGTTGGTAATTTAATTCCTAGAAAAAATGCTATAAAAACACATATTTTCATCAATTTATTTGCCTTGTTAACATCATCTTATGCACTTTACAACAACCAATCATTAAACTACTTTTCAATCTATCTTATATCAATTGGATTACTTTGGTTTTACTCTACCACATACAAGCACATGCTTTTAATTGGTAATCTGATTATCTCTTTGCTTATAGGGCTTGTGCCTTTAGTAGTTTCAATGATTGAGTTAAAACTTATCTCTGAACATAATTTTGACTACTTAAACTTAAATCAACTTTCTTTAGTCCCAGTTTTTATGTGGATTTTAGGCTTCTCTTTTTTTGCCTTTTGGCTCAATCTCTCAAGAGAAATCATAAAAGACATGGCTGATTTTAAAGGTGATGCATATGCTGGTTCAAACTCCCTCGTTGTAAGTTATGGGATAAATAAAAGCAAATGGTTGGTGTATGCATTATATTGCATTGCCATAGTAGTTTTATTTTACATCTACATCAAGTTTTTAAATGACAATCAAACACTATATTATCTTTTATTGGTAATTGTTTTTCCTATATTGTATGCTATATACTTGCTCAAAAGTGCTCATACCAGAAAAGACTTCTTAACCATTTCATCTATCAATAAGTTTGTGCTTTTATCAGGCATGCTTTATGCTTTCATATTTTACAGCAAACTGAGCTGATGCAAGACTTCACGCACATTAAAATAGTTTTAGGCTCAGGGTCTCCTAGAAGAGCAGAGCTTTTAAAAGCCTTGGAGTTTGATTTTGAGATTCACCCTGCCAATATTGATGAGTCTATACCTTCTGACATAAACGCTCAAAGCGCAGCTGTATATTTAGCCAAAGAAAAAGTAGCCCATTTAGCCCATAAGTTCTCAGATGCACTTATCATAACAGCAGACACTGTAGTAGTGAGTCAAAATCAAGTACTTGGCAAGCCTGAAAATCAACATCAGGCCCTTGAAATGCTTGAAGCTCTTCAAGGAAAAACACACCAGGTGATCACAGGAGTCTCTCTCTTGTTTAAAGAAAAAAGATTGAGCTTTTCAGAAAGCACTGAGGTAGCATTTTTACCTCTTTCAACTCAGAAAATTCAGCATTACATTCAACACTACAAACCCTTTGACAAGGCGGGAAGTTACGGAATTCAAGAGTGGATGGGTATGATTGGCGTTCAAAAAATTAACGGTTGCTACTACAATGTGATGGGCTTGCCTACCTCTAAACTTTATAGTTCTATTGAAAGCTTATTGACTGATTGAAGCTTTAAAATACTTCCACAAAACATCTTCACTTTGTGGCATAGCCTTAAAAAGTATGTGCTCTTTTTTTACAGGATGTTCAAGCTCAAGACTATAGGCATGTAAGCAAATAGAACGGTCTTGATTGGGTCTTCTGGCCCCATATTTAACATCTCCTTTGATAATACAGCCCATGTTTGATAGTTGTACTCTAATCTGATGATGTCTTCCTGTATGCAACTTTATTTTAAGTAAGTGATAACGATCTGAACTTGAAATTAATTGATAGTCTAATATGGCTTTTTTGCCATTTTTTTCATCTTTTGTGACATAGCTTTTGTTTTGTTTTTCATTTTTAATGAGATAATCTTCTAGCCTATCTTCCTGAACATTTGGCTTTTGCTCTACAATTGCCAAGTAGGTTTTTTGAATTTGAGATTTACTGGCAAATAACTTATTTAAGCGCTCTAAAGCCTTACTGGTCTTTGCTAGTACCAACACTCCTGAAGTTGGGCGATCTAAACGATGTGGTAACCCTAAATACACATTGCCTGGCTTTTCAAAAGCTGCTTTTATATACTGTTTAGCAAGCTCAGTTAATGGAAGGTCTCCCGTTTTGTCACCTTGCACAATCTGACCAGCTCGTTTGTTGATTACCAGCAAGTGATTGTCTTGATAAATGATTTGTTTTTCAATCACAGTTTAATACTGCTCTTTTTCACTCGGAAAATCTTCTGCCTTCACATCTTTAATATAGTGAGACACAGAATCAATCATTTGGTCATAAAAGTTATTGTACCTTCTTAAAAACCTAGGGCTAAACTCTTTGCTTAGACCGAGCATATCATGCAATACAAGCACCTGCCCGTCTACCCCGCTGCCAGCCCCTATACCAATAACAGGAATCTTTACTGATTGCGCAACCTTTTTAGCCAATTTAGCCGGAATTTTCTCCAACACAATAGCAAAACACCCTAGCTCTTCAAGCATTTTAGCATCTTTCATTAACTGCTTTGCCTCCTGCTCTTCTTTTGCTCTAACCACATAAGTTCCGAATTTGTAGATCGATTGTGGCGTAAGACCCAAATGCCCCATCACCGGAATGCCTGCACTTAAAATTCGGGTGATCGATTCGCTGATCTCAGCTCCACCCTCTAATTTCACGGCGTGCCCTCCAGACTCTTTCATGATGCGAATCGCAGCATCTAAGGCTGCTCTTGAGTTGCCTTGGTAAGAACCGAAAGGTAAATCCACCACAACTAGCGCACGCTCAACTGCTCTAATGACCGATGAGGCATGGTAAATCATTTGATCTAAGGTAATGGGTAAAGTAGTTTCGTGCCCCGCCATTACATTTGAGGCAGAGTCTCCAACCAAAATTACTTCAATGCCTGCTTTATCAATGATTCCTCCCATGGTAAAATCATAGGCTGTCAACATTGAAATTTTCTCACCATTCACCTTCATGTCTTGCAATACTTGAGTGGTAATGCGCTTGGGAGAAGTCTTTTTTTGTACGCTCATCGTCTTAATTTTAGAACAAATTTATGGCATTCAAATTTATTTTTGATCCTTCAGTATGAATATGTACTTTTAGAAAAAATTTAAACATGGCTGACTTGCAAGATCAAATCAAAGAAGTTTTACAAACATTAGGCATCAACAAAGAAATCAGTTCAGGAGTATCTACCGGAAATAACTGGCTTGAGGGTAAAGGCGAGGTGTTTGCATCTTACTCCCCTGTAGATGGATCCTTGATCGGAAAAGTGAAAGGCGCTTCTAAAGAAGAATACGAGCAAATCATTCAAACTTCTTCCAAGGCGTTTAAAGAATGGCGTACTTGGACCGCTCCTCAAAGAGGCGAGATCGTACGTCAAATAGGCGATGCGCTTAGAACATACAAAGAGCCTTTAGGCAAGTTGGTGTCTTATGAAATGGGTAAATCTCTGCAAGAAGGCTATGGCGAGGTGCAAGAAATGATTGACATCTGTGATTTTGCTGTAGGATTATCACGCCAACTATATGGTCTTACCATGCATTCAGAACGCCCTTTACATCGCATGTACGAGCAATACCATCCTTTGGGTATTGTAGGCATTATATCTGCCTTTAACTTTCCAGTTGCGGTATGGTCTTGGAATTCCATGCTTGCTTGGGTATGTGGAGATGTCTGCATATGGAAGCCTTCTGAAAAAACCCCACTTTGCTCAATTGCCTGTCAAGTGATTACTCAGAAAGTCTTTAAAGAAAACAACGTACCAGAAGGGGTTTCTTGTTTGGTGAATGGTGATTACAAGGTCGGAGAGCTGATTTCTAATGATAAGCGCGTGCCATTGGTCTCAGCAACAGGCTCTTCTCGCATGGGTAAGCTGGTTGCGGCGGCAGTTGGCGCAAGACTGGGCAAAAGTTTGTTAGAATTGGGTGGAAATAACGCCATTATCGTGACTGAAGATGCAGATTTAAAAATGACGACAATCGGCGCGGTGTTTGGGGCAGTAGGCACCTGTGGTCAGCGTTGTACCTCTACCAGAAGATTGATTATACACGAATCTATTTACGATAAAGTAAAAGATGCGATTACCAAAGCATACGGCCAACTGAAAATTGGCAACCCACTTGATGAGTCAAATCATGTAGGACCTTTGATTGACAAAGATGCTGTAAGCCTTTACAGTGCGGCAATTGAAAAAGCGAAGTCTGAAGGTGGCACTGTTTTGGTTGAAGGCGGAGTACTTGGTGGACAGGGCTACGAATCAGGTTGTTATGTAAAACCTTGCATCATTGAAGCTAAGAATGACTTTGAGATTGTGCAACACGAAACCTTTGCCCCTATTTTATACATTATGAAGTATACCCATTTAGACGAGGCGATTGCCATGCAAAATGGTGTTGTTCAAGGGCTTTCTTCTGCAATTATGACCACTAACTTAAGAGCTGCCGAGCAATTCTTATCGGCCAGCGGTTCTGATTGCGGTATAGCCAATGTAAATATCGGTACTTCTGGTGCTGAAATTGGCGGTGCTTTTGGTGGAGAGAAAGAAACAGGTGGCGGTAGAGAGTCAGGGTCAGATGCTTGGAAAGTATACATGAGAAGACAAACCAATACTATAAATTACAGCACTGAACTTCCTTTAGCTCAAGGAATTAAGTTTGATTTATAGCGAAATAAACTTGACTTAGGTCTTCTTTTTTCTCAAATTTAAGATCTGCAAATGCAGACTGTTATATTTTGAGAAAAATTTCAACAATTCAAGAAAAGCTGAGGGCCAAGCAAATTTTAGCCCAAGAATTTCAAGATTCTGAAGGGATGAATTGGATGCTAAAGCATCGCTCTGTTGAAAAACTCGAAGAGCTCATTGACTTTATGCTACAAGAAGCACTTTCAAGAGAAGGCGCTTACATCACTTCAGATAATAATGGCATTGTATTCTTTCACAATACAGAAAAAAAATTCAATTCTTTTTCACTAAGCAATCTGGTCAGAATTGTAAAATTATTTGCTTTTACCACTGGGATTAAAAAGGGGGTTCAGTTAATACGATACCAAAAAACCATTCAGTCTAACAGAATTAAAGGGGGACTCATTGCCACATTACTTGCTGTTGATTCAAAAAATAAATTGAGTACAAAGACAGCTTACGAAATAAAAACAAACGTTTTTAAAACATCTGATCAATTCAAGCTTCCTCTTTATATAGAAACCACAAAAAAAAGAGCAATGCTGTTGTATAGAGCTCTAGGATTTGTTTTATACAAGACACTTGAACATCCTTTTATTGACGGATCCAAAATTTGGTTATACCACAGAAATCCTAACTTATCATGAGTAAACCTAATATTACTTTTCAGCCAGAACCCAATGATTTTTTTAAGGATCTTAGAAGTCAAGTCATTGATTATCTAAAGAAAAAAGGAAGCACTCAAAAAGCTGACTACACTTTTTTTATCAAGTTAATCATCTTAACAATCATCTATGGGGTTCTGTATTACAACATTATTACTACTCATAGTTTATTTACTTTTTATATGTCTTATGCGCTTATGGGAGCATTAAGCATCATCATGGGGCTTAACATAGGCCATGACGCAGCACACAATGCCATATTTAAAAAGAATAAACACAATGAGTGGCTCTTACATGTTTTTGAATTGTTCGGAACAAGTAGCAAGAACTGGAAGCATAAGCATATTTTTGCGCATCATAAATTTCCTAACATCATGGGATATGACTCTGATATTCAGCAGAGTAATGTAGTGAAGATTTTTCCTAATGATAAACACAAATTTTTTCATAATTTTCAGTATTTATATATGCCCTTTTTATACATGTTCTACTTGCTTCGTTGGGCTATTTACAGAGATTTTAAAGATGCATCATCTTCCTCTGAGTCAATTGGGGTTCCTGTTTTTTCAAAAAAAGAGTTTTTCAAATTGCTTTTTTTTAAGCTTTTCTACTTCTCCTACATCATTCTATTGCCTGCTTTTATGAGCCCTTTTAGTATATGGGCAAGTGTTCTTGGTTTTTTTACACTTACTGTTTTTGGAAGTTTAACTTTAACCTTAGTGTTGCTCAGCACTCATGTCGGGTCAGACACTGAATTTGTAGAGCCTGATCAGCAGGGAAATGTTCCTTACAGCTGGTCGCATCACATCATGAGAACAACCTCTGATTTCGCTACTCAAAGTTGGTTTCTAACTCATTTGTTTGGCGGATTCAATCACCACATATTCCATCATTTATTCCCTTCTATTTCTCATGTTCATTATTATGAATTGACTCCGATTTTAAAAAAAGTTGCTAAACAATATGACTTGCCTTATAGAGAAAACAAAAGAGTTGTAAGTGCTATTTGGTCACATTTTAAACTATTATATCAAAATAGCAAACAAGACTCCTTAAGAGAGATTATAGCAAGCTAATGCAAGAGACCTTAAGTAAATTATCAGATATTGAGATTTTATGCTCGTTCATTTCACTTTCTTCAATGCGATATGCATTGACCTCTGGCGTGTTTTTTATGGTTTTTTATATCGTATTTAAAACACAATTGACTCACTTAAAAATTCAATCAAAATACCCTCTAAACAAAGATCTAAAACGAGAAATTAAGTATTCAATTTTTACACTTTTAGTATTTAGCTTAAGCATGTTGATACCCCTTAATCATTATGTGCGTCCCTTTACCTTTATCTATACATATGTATCTGATTTTGGGATTTTCTATTTTTTATTCTCATGTCTAGCTTTAGTCATTTTACACGATGCCTATTTTTATTTCACTCATAGGCTTTTACATCACAAGTGGTTTAAAAGATTTCACGTAATCCATCATCAAAGTACTAATCCTACTCCTCTAACAGCTTTGTCTTTTCATCCTATTGAGGCTTTAATTCAAGTACTATTTTTTATTATTATCCCCTTTATTATGCCTGTGCACATCTTTGCAATCGGATTTTTAGGCTTATTTCTTTTTATTCACAATGCTTACGGTCATTCAGGGTTTGAATTTAGCTTTTTGAAAAATGCTAAGATTTATAACAACTCTATCAATCATAATTTGCATCACAAACACTATCATGGCAATTATGGATTGTATTTTACTTTTTGGGATAATTTATTGAAGACTCGTTGTAACTAGGGGGATTTATTGCATGATCCTTTACTGAGCAAATTCCGAAAGAAAAGCCTCGCTTTGCTCCTCTTTCTTAGCTTTCATTCACTTATGTAAACAAGTTTACAACGCTCTGAAAACTAAAAAAGCCAGACTAAAGGTCTGGCTTTTATCTCTTTGTCGGGGTGGCAGGATTCGAACCTGCGACCTCCTGCTCCCAAAGCAGGCGCGATAACCGGGCTACGCTACACCCCGAGTGGTGTTTTTTTAACACTTTTGAAGTGCTTACTTACTTTATTACAAACGTAAACGTTTGATAGAAGTAATCTTCGCACTTCACAAACACTTAACGCGCTTGATTTTCATGCTCTGCGGAGAGAGGGGGATTCGAACCCCCGGTACGGTTACCCGTACGGCAGTTTAGCAAACTACTGGTTTCAGCCACTCACCCACCTCTCCAAAACTGCCTGCCAAAAATAATAAATAAACTTGATTTGACTATAATTCAATCAACTTTTTAAACAGTTTCTTGAACAAGAAATTATTTTACATTCTATCAGTCTGAAGATCAGGCCATTTTAAATCTAGTTTTTGCATTGCTTTAAGCACCATTGAAGAGATCACATATGTTTTATACCAATTTTCATCTGCAGCAACAACAGTCCATTTTGGCGTGGAACACTTTTTAAAGATCTTTTCATAAACACTTAAATAAGCAGCTCTTTTTTCTCGGGTATCCCAATCACCATCATTGTGCTTAAAATGTTTTTCTTTAATTTCTAATCTTTCGTTAAGCCTTTGAAGTTGATTGTCAGGCGAATTATGCAAATAAAATTTTAAAATAATAGTGTTATTTTGGGTTAAAAGTCGTTCAAAATGATTGATTTGTTTATAACGCTGATTGATCATTTTTTTGGGTAAATATCCTTCAACTGAAGGCACTAAAATATCTTCATAATGTGAACGATTAAAAATTTTAATCATGCCTTTGACTGGTACTTCTTTGTGAATTCTCCATAAAAAATCATGAGCAAACTCTTTATCAGTAGGCTTTTTAAATGAAGAAACTGAAATCCCACTTGGATTAATACCAGAGAAAACACTGCGAGTTGCACCGTCTTTTCCTGAAGCATCAAGCCCCTGAAAAATAACGAGTAAACTATATTTCTGTTGAGCAGCCATTATTTTCTGTAGCTCAATAATTTTTTTAATATTCTGCTTAGATATTTTTTTAGCCTTTTGTTTGTCTAAGTCTTTAGCAGGAGAAGTTGAAATTGATTCTAGCATATTAACTAACGTGTGCGCACTAAGATGGGCAAATGGTCTGAAAATCCACCATGATATTTCTTGCCACTGTATGATTTGTTAGGTTTATAGATACCTTTATGATTGCGGTACATGATCCATTTTTCAGCATAATTTTTAGCACTTTGCTGATCAATAAGCAGTCCTGAGCCTTCTAAAAAAGCCTTGCTGACCAACATTTGATCAAATTGCATCCATTTATTTTGATAATTAATAGTGCCTTGGCCATCTATGTAGTGCCTGTAAAAAAGATTGGTTAATTTTTGATTGTTTACATTGATTAGCACTTGCTCTATGCTTTCGTTGTAGGGCTCGTCATTAAAATCACCCATGATCAAAATTTTTGCATCAGCATTTTCATCTAACAGTTCTTGCACTTTTTGCTTTAGTTCTTGCGCAGCTTTTATGCGCTTGTTAGAAGACTTCTTTTTTCCTTCTCTCCTACTAGGCCAGTGATTGATAAAAATATGACAATCATCATCATTGTAAAAAGAACCTCTTACATATAAGATATCACGTGTATAGTCGGGCGATCCATCAGGCCGCAGAAAGAAAAATGAAATGACTTGGTGAGAAATATATTTAAAATAAGACGGATTGTACAAAAATGCAACGTCTACCCCTCGCTCATCGTCACTATCTTCATGAATAAATTGATAATGTGCGTCTTTCAATATAGATTGACCTACTAGCTTTTCTAACACAGCGTCATTTTCTACTTCAGCCAATCCAACCATAATTGGCAAGTGCTCATCTACCTTAGCAATTACTTGGGCTAAATTAGAAAGCTTTTCATCTAGGTTATAAGGCGTCCATTTTTTATACCCTTTAGGTGTAAAATCATCATCATCTGTTAAACGATCATCTTTGGTGTCAAACAAATTCTCAACATTGTAAAACATTATCGTTTGTTGATTTGCCTTTAGCAGTGTATCAGAAATTTTCATAGCATTCAAATGTGAGCGATCTTCTGTATATAATTTACATGAGCTCCAAACAATAGCCAATGTAAAAAAACAACCGAATAGTAATATACGCATCTTTAAAACCACTTTTTTCTTCTTGATGTAGATCTTATTCCTAGAGCGCCCAATAGCCCTCTTGTGATCTCTCTGACTACTGTTCTTCCTATTTGGCGTACCATTGTGTTTTTACTCATAGATTCAAATACACTCTTTTTCTTAACTGTTTTTGAAGCTTTTTTATGTTCTTCTTTTATCTGTTTTTGATGTTCTTCACTTTGAGCTTCATCAATTTTTTTAGAGAGTATTTCTTTGGCACTTTGAGCATCAATCTCTTTGCTGTATTTCTCAATTAAGTTTGATTGCTTGGTAATTTCATTGATCTCTTGAGCGCTTAACACATCCATTCGACTCATCGGCGCACGCATATATGTTGCCACTAAAGGCGTGGGAACTCCATTTTCATCTAAAGCTGTTACCAGTGCTTCGCCTATACCTAAAGAGGTTAACAATTCATCTGTATTGTAAAAATCGGTAAGCGGAAAATTCTCTGCAGTGAGCTTAATGCTCTGTCTATCTTTTGCAGTAAAAGCTCTTAAGGCATGTTGTATTTTCATGCCCAACTGAGAAAGAATTTCTTGAGGGATGTCTGTTGGCAATTGGGTGATGAAAAATATACCTACTCCTTTTGATCTTATGAGCTTAATGATTGCTTCTAATTGTTCTAAGAAAACTTTAGAGGCATTGTCAAAAATCAAATGCGCCTCATCAATAAAGAGCACTAATTCAGGCTTATCAAGATCTCCTTTTTCAGGGAAAGTATTATACACTTCAGAAAGCAAACTAAGCATGAAAGTTGAAAACAGCCTTGGCTTACTTTGAATGTCAATTAAACGCAAAACAGAAATGACTCCTTTGCCCTCTCTAGTTTGCATTAAATCGTTTACTTCAAAAGAAGGTTCTGCAAAAAACTTAGCTGCGCCTTGTTGCTCAAGTTGAACAATTGCTCTGATGATGGTGTTCACACTAACAGGTGACATTGACCCATAGGCGCTTTGAATTTCTTCTTTACCATCAGTAATGCAATGATTTAATACTTTTTTCAAGTCTTCTAAATCGACTAAAGGCAGTTTTTGATCGTCACAATACTTAAATAAAACAGCCATAATGCTACTCTGCACATCTGTTAAACTTAAAATCTTTGAAAGTAAGATAGGGCCAAACTCAGATACAGTAGCACGAAGCCGAATGCCTTTTTCTTCAGAAAGAGATAAAAATTCTAAAGGAGCTGCATTGGGCGTATATTCTACTCCTATTTTTTGATGACGTTCTTTAATGAAATCTTCTTGAGTGCCAGACGCTCCAAGACCACTCAAGTCACCTTTTAAATCCATAACCAAGCTTGGAATGCCCTTGTGAGATAAGTGCTCGGCTAAAATTTGAAGTGTTTTGGTTTTGCCTGTTCCTGTAGCCCCGGCAATTAAACCGTGTCTGTTGAATGTTTTTAAGGGCAAACGCACCAAAGCATCACTGTGCACCTTGTCTTGATAAATACTTGCACCTAAAACAATCTCATCGCCTTGGTGCTTGTAGCCTTTTTGAATGTGCTCTAAAAATGTCTTTTCACTCATCTTTTAATTTTGAGCTAAACACCTTTTTGAATTTCTCATACTTAGGAGTAATTACAGCACTACAATACGGGTTTGCGTTCTTATTTAATTCATAATAATTCTGATGATAGTCTTCAGCTTTATAAAACTTACTGGCTTCAGATATTTCAGTAACAATAGTACGATCATATATTTTTTGATCGTCTAACTGTTTTTTATAATATTCAGCTTCTTGTTGTTGCTCGGCAGTATGAAAAAATATGGCAGAGCGGTACTGGGTGCCCCGATCGTTGCCTTGCCTATTCAAAGTTGTAGGATCATGCACTGAAAAAAACACCTCTAAAAGCTCTTTGTAACTGATGATGTTTTGATCATATTGAATTTGAATCACCTCTGCATGGCCTGTTGTTCCCGAACAAACATCTTTGTATGTAGGGTTTAGCGTTTGTCCACCCATATAGCCTGAAGCTACTGAATGTACGCCCTGCAATTGATCAAAAATGGCTTCAACACACCAAAAACATCCAGCTCCAAAAGTAGCAACCTGTTGACTCATAAGATTGAATGAAAAAAATAAAACAGTAAAAAAAACGACAAAACTATTTTTCATAGATCGTTTTTAATGCTTGTCAGCCTCAACCGGATCAGTTAATTCTAACTCAAGTTTTTTAAATAAAATTTCTTGTAATTGAGCCACCCCTATTCTTTTTGCAACAATCTTTTTGTCTTTGTCAAGTAAGAAAATTCTTGGAGTGCTAAAAATATCATAGGTCTCTCTAAAATTCAAACTTTCAATAGTGGTCACATTCAAGTACTTATGTGCATTTTCATTGATCTCTGGGTTGTCGGATACATTGATGAAGTTTAAGTCATTTTCTTTTACATATTTCTTCCAAGGTCCTGTTTTAAACTCTGTACAAACAGCATAAACCTGCACTCCTTTATCTTTAAGTTGATCATATACTTTTTTAAGCTTTGGAGTTTCTTTTTTACAATGTGAACAACCTGGATCCCAGAAATAAAGAATAGTGTGTTCAGCTTTTACATCGTAAAGGTTGACCCAATTTTTTTCGGTAGTGTCTTGAAGAATAATATTCGGAGTTCTTTTACCCATTAAAGTAGGCTTCATCTTGCGTGAACGCTCTTCAACTTTTGCCAATTTTGTAGAATCCATCCAATAAGCCTGTCCTGAATTGTAGTATTTCTCTGCCATACTTACAAAAATGGCATCCATGCCCATGATGTTTGACTTCTCGTATTTATTGGTAATGTAATGTACAAAGTATTTAAAAATTTCTTTGCTGTCTTTTGTTTTTTCTATGAGTGGATGTGCAGCAGCAATAATAGAGTCAGGGTGTTGAACAATCACCTTTGTCATATACTTATCTAGCCTGTTGTGCAAAATGGGTGATCGCAATAACCTATCATCAGATAAATCAACATCTTTCCAATAATTGTCAATGTAAAATTTTCTTGGATAAGAAGAATCTTTATCTCCGTTTGCTTTTGTTGGCCAATCTTTATGCTCTGGTATCTGAGGTTCTTGAGAGGCCTTAAACATTTTAGTCACAAAAGATGTAGGATAATCTTTCATCAATTGCTCTTTATAACCAATCACTTGCTTTTCGATAACTTTTAAATCTTCTTTTGCCTTTTCTTTATCAGCCTGTTTAGCCGTAGAGTCCATCATGATTTTTCTGAAAGGCATTGCAGATTCTTGCTTTTTAGCAATATCTTGCAAATACTTAGCAAAAAGAGCTCCATCTTTAGACCCTTTAATTTGTAAATTACTGGTCATGGTTTTTTGATCTCCTTTTTTAGTGATCAACTCTACCTGTTTGTCTACAAACATAAACTCAAAATAGGTTTGTTTATCACTTAGCACAACTGAATAAATACCACCTGGCATCTCTTTGTTTTGATCTGAAAAAATTGCATACCCATTTTTTTCTACTCTGGCGGTATCTTTAAAATACTGCTTAGGCCCATAATAGCCTGCTAAGTATAGTGTGTCGCCTTGAGCAACTCCGTCAATTTTTACTTTTACTGAATAACTCTGAGAAAATACAGAAGTTGTTAAAAGCGTTAAAAGGGCTAAAAATATTGTTTTCATATACTAAAACTTGTTAAAAATGTTAAATCAAACAAATATGAGCTGTTAAGATACGTTAAGAATTACCAAATTTTAATCATTTCATGCTCACTGTGCTCTGTTGTTGAACAGGTGCCAAATGCTTGACGAAATTGTGGCATGTTTTTCAATACACCTATTACACGATATTTTGCAGGAGAGTGAGGATCGGTCAATACTTGCTGTTTGAGGTATTCATCAGTTTGGTTGTTTCTCCACACTTGAGCAAAGGCGATAAAAAAGCGCTGAGCAGGTAGGTACCCGTCAATTTTTGTTGCCTTTTCTTCTTCACTTAACGTATTCATATAGGCCTCAAAAGCAATTGATAATCCACCCAAATCAGCAATGTTTTCTCCTTGAGTTAACTCACCATTGATAAAGGTACTGTCTAATACCTCATAAGCTGAGAATTGATCAATTAATTTTTGTGCTTTTTCTTTAAAGTTCTTTTTGTCTTGGTCTGTCCACCAATTTTTAAGGTTTCCATCTGCATCAAATTGATTGCCTGTATCGTCAAATCCGTGCGTTAATTCATGACCTATAACCGCTCCCATTGAACCATAATTAATTGCATCATCGTTGTCAATACCAAAGAAAGGGGGCTGAAGAATTCCTGCTGGAAAAACAATCTCATTCATCACTGGATTGTAATAAGCATTCACCGTTTGAGGAGGCATATACCATTCGTTCTTATCAATAGGCCCTCCTAATTTTTTTAAATCTTCTTTGTAGGCAAATTCATTGCACTTAAACCAATTTAAGATATAAGATTCGTCAGTTAAACTCAAAGAAGAATAATCTTTCCATTCTGATGGATAGCCCATTTTACGGGTAATTGTGCTTAGTTTTTTCAAGGCCTGTGCTTTGGTTTGTTCACCCATCCAATCAAGATCTTTTAATCTCAATTCTAACACACCTATTAAACCATCAACCATCTTGTCTACCTTTTCTTTGTTCTCTTTACTAAAAGCTACTTTGACATACTCTTTGCCCAATAACTCACCTAAAGAACTGTTGGCTGATCTTAAAACACGTTTCCAGCGAGGCTTCATAGCCTTTACTCCTTTTAAGTAAGTTGCGTAAAATTCAAAATCTTTTTGCTCAAACTCATCTCCTATTTTTGAGGCACAAACATTGATTAAATTCCATTCAAGCATGGTTTTAATCAAAGACAGATCATCGCTAAGTAGTGCGTTAAAAGCATCAACAAACCTAGGTTCTTCAACAATTACGGTATCAAGTTGATCAATACCAAGGGCTGTATAGTATGCATTCCAATCAAAATTACTTGCTAAGCTGTTTAACTGATCAACACTCTTTTTGTTGTATGTTTTTTCAGGATCTCTAGACTCTACTCTTGTAAATGAATTTTCAGCCAAAATAGTTTCAGCCTTCATGATTTCTGCACGCTTAATCACTGCATCTGCATGAGAATATCCTGCCAATTCAAACATCGCCTCAACATGGTGCTCATAAGCCATCTTTTTGTCTTTCAGATGATCAAGAACGTAATAATCTCTATCTGGCAGGCCTAGCTGACCAGGGCTCAAATAAACCGTATATTTCGTATTTTGCTTAATGTCTTGATAGATGCTGGTTGTAATGAAGGAGCCCAGTCCGATCATGTCATGATGCGCTAACAAAGAAGGCAGCTGATCAGTTGATTCAAGCGCATCAATGCGCTCAAGCTCATTTTGAATTGCTTGAATACCCAATGCATTAATTTTATTAGTATCCATCGCAGATCTGTAAAAAGCTCCAACATTTGCATCACCTTTATTGTTTGCAGCATCTTTTAGAATTGAAATTAAAATAGAATCGTTTTTATCTCTTAAAACGTTGAAATTTGACCAACGACTTTCAGTAGAGGGAATCGGATTGTTTTTAATCCATGAGCCGTTTGAAAATGCATAAAAATCTGAACAAGGATCTATTGTTTGGTCAATACTTTGTAAATCTACGCCCACAATTTCTTTGGAATCTTTTGAACTAGATGAGCAACCCATTAAGAAAGCAAGCGTTACGTAAGAGAAAAAGCCTAATTGTTTCATAAAAAAATTTTGGCTAAAGTAGCTATTTTTTTAAGAAACTGTTTAAATTTTACTCAGGAAAAATAGTTATAGAAGACTTTTTTAGCCCTTGAAGAATCGTTCGCCGATAATAGCCCAGCTACTTGAGAAGAAGGATTCGAGAAGGGGTAAAAAAAGATTCATAAGGATTTCTCTAGAGTAAAATTTAAACAGTTTTTAAGATTGACTTTGTTGAATTAAAATGTTAAATTTGTCATACTTGTGGCCTAAAAGGTTTAATATGAAAAAGAATTTTATTTATTTAATCGTAGCTTTTGTTTTTTTTACAGTCTCATGTAATAGACAAAAGCCTCAGATCTGTCAAGGAGATGATGGAAATCGTTGTGAAAATTATCTTGAAACTTGGGAAGATTACTTTTTAGAAGTCAACGACATGACTCTAGACTACTTTGAAGAACACATTGAAGTGATTGAGGCCAATATGAAAGACAATACCGATGGTAAAAACTTCAACATCAGATACTTGTTTAAAGTTGACTGGTTAGAAATTGAAGTTAGAGATCAATTTCAGGTTTATAAAAATGTTGATGTAGACAAGTTCCCTCAACTTCAATTGCCTGATACAGAATACTTTCAGCCTAACAAAGTATTTGAATTGCTTGATATTTTTGCTTTCGAGTCTCATGTAACTCGTGTTGCAAGTGTTGAAAATTTAAAATTTACATCAAAAAGTAAAGCGCTAGGTGCACTTAAAGACATTACGGGTGAAGATGTTGGTTTTAGGAGATATGAATTTAAAAATGCTCGATTGACATATGATCCTTTCACGCAAGATCCTTACATTGATACAGCTTCTGGTGAACGTGGAGCGCATCCATACATGTACGGTGTCAAAGAAGTTGGAGATGATGAGTGCGTTTGCGGAGAAATTGATTTGGTGAGTGGCAAAGGTGGTCCATACCCTTGCGAATGCGAGATTCAATAAGTGATGAGTTCAGTCCCTTCTCAATTTATTTCATCTAGGGACAAAAAAATTGGAATTATAGCGGGCGGTCAGCTCGGAAAATTACTTTGCCTATCTGCTTCTAATTTAGATGTTGAAGTTTCTGTGATGGATGGATCTGAAAATGCTCCTGCCAAAGCTGTTTGTCAAAATTTTGTGTTAGGAAACTATGCCAACTATGAAGATGTTTATCGTTTTGGCAAAACCGTTGATCTATTAACTCTAGAGCTCGAACACGTCAACATTGATGCCTTACTCAAATTAAAGCAAGAGGGTTTAACTATATTTCCTGACCCTGAAATCTTAAAAACTATTCAAGATAAGGGCCTACAGAAAGCATTTTTTAAAGCAAAAAACTTACCAAGTTCTAGTTTTCAACTAGTAAAAAATAAAGCCGAACTTGAAGCATTGATTGACAAAGGAATCATCGACTTTCCTTTCGTTCAAAAATCAAGAAAAGGAGGCTATGACGGAAAAGGTGTTGCGCTTATAAAAAATCGCTTACAGCTCAGTCAAGCTTTTGACACTGCCAGCGTAATAGAGCAGAATGTAGAAATTGAAAAAGAGCTCTCAGTGATTTTATGTAGAGATCAACAAAAAAACATTCAATATTTTGAACCTGTTGAGATGGTTTTTAATGCTGATGGAAACTTGGTAGAGAAGCTCATCAGCCCTGCCCAAATTAGTGATGAAATCAAAAAACAAAGCATTGAACTGTCAAAACAAATTATGGAATGCTTTGACCTTGTGGGTTTGCTTGCAGTAGAACTTTTTCTAACAAAACAAGGAACTCTCTTGATCAATGAAGTTGCGCCCAGGCCACACAATAGTGGCCATCATACCATTGAGGCGAATCTTTATTCTCAGTATGATCTCCAGATGAGAGCTGTGTTGAATCTACCACTACCACAGACCAAAGAAAGAAGTGCGGCTGTTATGTTAAACATCTTAGGTGCTGATCAAAGGCAAGGCCATGTAGAGTATAAAAACATTGATAAATGCATTGCCCTTCAAGGTGTCTATTTTCATATTTACGGAAAAAAAATCACCAAACCTTTCAGAAAAATGGGACACATTACCATTTTAGATGACCAGCTTGAAAACGCTTTAGAAAAAGCAGATTATATTCAAAAACACTTAATCGTTGAGGCTACATGAATGCACGTATTGCTATAGTAATGGGATCAGATTCTGATTATAAGATCATGCACAAAGCTGTTGAATTCGTTAAAGCATTTCATCTTGAAGTATTTGTAGATGTTGTATCTGCTCACAGAACTCCAGAAAAACTTTATGAGTTCGCTAAAAATGCTCATACTAAAGGCATTCAGGTGATTATAGCAGCAGCAGGTGGAGCTGCTCATTTGCCTGGAATGGTTGCTTCAATGACTTCACTGCCTGTGATTGGAGTACCTATTAAATCATCAAATTCAATTGATGGCTGGGACTCAGTACTCTCAATTCTACAAATGCCATCTGGGGTTCCGGTGGCAACAGTTGCTTTAAATGGAGCTGAAAACGCTGCAATTCTAGCTCTTCAAATCTTAGCAAGCTCAGATAAAGAATTGTATCAAAAGCTCATCGATTATAAAAATCAACTCAAAGACTCAGTTGATCTAAAATCAGAAAAATTAAAAAATCAACTCTGATGTTTACCAAGACGACTGAAGAAGATTCACTTTATAATGGGCTTGAAAAAATGTCTGGTCTTGAAATCTTGAAGGCCATCAATCAAGAAGATCAAAAAGTAGCTATCTGTGTTGAAAAACAACTGCCCTTTATTGAACAACTCTCGAGTGCTATTACTGAAAAATTAAAAAATGGAGGCAGACTATTTTATCTCGGTGCAGGTACTAGTGGCAGATTGGGTATTTTAGATGCCTCTGAATGCCCTCCAACTTATGGCGTTGATCATGACCTTGTGATTGGTTTGATTGCAGGAGGTGATTCAGCGATTAGAAAAGCTATTGAGTTTGCTGAAGATGATCAAAAGTTGGGCTGGAAAGATTTAAAAGCGCACAGCATCAACACAAAAGATATTGTGGTAGGTATTGCTGCTTCTGGCACTACCCCATATGTAATTGGAGCCTTAAAAGAATGTAGGGCCAATCAGATCACAACAGGATGTATTACCTGCAACGCGAACAGTCCTATTGTTGATTGTTCTGATTTTGCTGTGCAAGTAGTAGTAGGTCCTGAGGTGGTGACAGGCAGTACTAGAATGAAAGCAGGCACGGCTCAAAAAATGGTACTCAATATGCTTACCACTTCTGCAATGATACGCCTAGGAAAGGTGCAAGGGAATAAAATGACTCACATGCAGCTGAGCAACAATAAATTAGTTGATCGAGCCATCAAGATGATTCAAGATCAATTAAATGTAGATGCGAGAGAAGCTGAAAAATTACTTGAGCAACACAAAAGTGTTCATAAAGCAATCAAATACTTTAAAACCAAATAAACATGCAAACACTCGGGGAGTTTATTATTGAACAACAAAAAGATCATCAAGATGCCAGCGGAGAGCTTTCAAAGCTACTCAGTTCGATCAAGTTGGCCACCAAGATAGTGAACAGAGAGGTTTCTAAGGCGGGCTTGGTTGATATTTTAGGGGGTGTTGGAGGAGAAAACATTCAAGGAGAAGAACAGCAAAAATTAGATGTGTTTGCCAACAAGCATTTCATTAAAGCTCTTCAGGCAAGGGGTGTTGTATGTGGCATTGCCTCTGAAGAAAATGAAGATTTTATTGACTGCAACACTGAAGACAGTAAACAAGCAAAATATGTGGTTTCTATGGATCCTTTAGATGGATCTTCAAATATCGATGTAAATGTGTCTATTGGCACTATTTTTTCAATCTATAAAAGAATTACTCCGGTTGGATCGCCTGTTGAACTTAAAGATTTCCTCCAAAAAGGCATCCACCAGGTTGCAGCTGGTTATGTTTTATATGGAGCTTCTTCTATGCTTGTTTACAGTACAGGAAATGGTGTAAATGGGTTTACATTTGATCCTTCAATCGGAACGGTGTATTTGTCTCATCCAAACATTAAAACTCCTGAAAAAGGCAAAATTTATTCGATTAATGAAGGTAATTTTAATTCTTTTGAGCAGCCCATTAAATCATACATAGATTATTGTAAGCAAGAAGATAAATCTAGTTTAAGACCCTATTCAGCAAGGTATATTGGATCTTTAGTTGCTGATTTTCACAGGAATTTAATCAAAGGAGGCGTCTATTTGTATCCTTCTACGAGTAAAGCTCCAAACGGAAAATTAAGATTGCTGTATGAATGTAATCCTCTGGCTTTTTTAGTTGAACAGGCAGGTGGAATGGCTACAAACGGAAAAGAAAGAATTCTAGAGATTCAACCCACTGAACTGCATCAAAGAGTTCCTTTTGTAATTGGATCTAAAAAAATGGTTGAAAAAGTCAGTGCGATGCATTAACGATGCTCACCAATTTTACCATGTGCTTTACCGCTAATAGGACCTTTTTTCTTGTGTGCATGCACGCCATTGTTTTTGTTACACGAATTTAAAAATAGGGCCAAACCAAGTAAACAGGTGCTTAAAAAAAGTACTTTTTTCATAACTGAATGTATTTTCTTATCACTATTTTAACGATAATTTTTAAAATTAGTTGCTTATAAAATGAAAAAATTAGTGCTTGCAACCAGTAATCCTGGAAAACTAAAAGAGATAACTGCCCTGCTCAAAGAGTTTAGCATTGAAGTTCAAACGCTAAAACAGATTGGTTTTTCTAAAGAAATCCAAGAAACAGCAAACACCTTCAAAGGCAACGCCCTTTTAAAAGCACAAACAGTGTATGACTACACAAACCAACCTATCTTAGCTGATGACAGCGGGTTGGTCGTTGAAGCACTTAACGGAGCTCCTGGCATCTACTCTGCTCGATACGCAGGAGAGCCTTCTAATGCAAAAAGTAATATAGAAAAGCTTTTATTAAATATGCAACAGCAAGAAAATCGACAAGCTTATTTTATTACACAACTATGTTTTATTGATCAGCAGGCTAAAACACATTTTTTTGAAGGAAAAATTAATGGAGAAATCTTAAAACATCCTACAGGAAACAACGGTTTTGGATACGATCCGATCTTTAAGCCTAATGGGTATGACTTATCTTTTGCTCAAATGAGTATACAAGAAAAACAAAGAATTTCTCATAGATCAAAGGCTTTAAAGGCCTTTAAAACTTTCTTAGATAATTTGCTCTAGCTTTCAATTCCTTAAAGCGTTGCTGTAACTCGAACTCTTATAGAATAAGGCCCCCAGCTATAGAAATTATCTAAATCGTGATTGTCTAAATAGGTAAAACGTCTGACCAAATCGACCCTTAAAATTTTAAAGATGTTTTCAAGACCAACACTAGCTTCAATGTAAGGTACTTTAGGATCTAGTTTTCTTAAAGCAGCACCTGTATTGACACTCTGTAGGTTTGTAATCTCCTGATTTTTTGAAGGAGTTAAACTTCCCCAAAGTGTTCTAAATGTAACAATTTCTCTAACATTTAGCTTTTCAATTAAAGGAATCTTATAAGTAAAAAAACCATTGAAGTAGTGCGCTAATTGAAACTGAACATATTGATCTGTAATGAACTCCATATCTCTTTGCATGTTAAATAAATTCAAATCTAGAATAGAGGTTAGCAGTGAAATACCACTATTGGCTGTTGGAGTGTACATTAATGTGGCAGGCACATTTCCGATCATCTTACCCGCTCTTAGGTAGGTATAACTATAGCCAAATACATTCATATTGACACGCTTAATTGAAGATAAATCAAATGACCAATAATCGTGATTTGATCCCAAAACATCAGAAATACCTTTTGCAACAGAGAATTTAAGTATTGGATATCTTGTAATCAATGAGAAACGATCGGTTTTGTTTCTTAAAAACTTTTGGTTTGGCGCATAAGTAAAAGAAAGCTTCACCTCACTGTTGTCAAAAATTCCAGTGTCTTGCCCATAGGTATACTCCGGGGTTTTAAAATTCAAGTCTCCGTAGCCTTGATAACGTCCTTTGGTTAGATCAAGCTGAAAACCAAAATTGTTTTCATATTCACTTAAAAAACTGATTCTATGATCTCTGATGTGTAGAAAATTTTGAATGTCTCCAGCTCTTAAGGTGGTATAGAAAGCCTCATAAGATATCAGTCCTTGGGCTTGCCCAGGAATACGCACCTGATCTCTGTAGGTATAATCAATATAACGCTCAGGCCACTTGTCAAAAGGTTTTGTCAAAGAATAGCCTAAATTAAATGCATATTTAAATTTTTGATCATTTGTTCCGTAAGAAAGATAGGCTTCGTTGTTGATTCTCGGATGTAGTTTAGGCAAAGTTTTATACCCTAGCCTTAAAACATATCCTTCTGGTCTATTGTAATTGACAGAAGATAAAAAATTACCAACAATAAACTTATTGTGTTTAGGCGAATGGTACCCAGTAGAAAGCACTTTTAAAATCATTAAACGATTTCTAAACCACCTGTTGGTATTTAGACTTTCTGCCATATCATATATGCCTTGTTCTTCTGCATTTAAGGCGTTGGGGCGCAAAGAATCCATCCTTGCCAAGCGCTCTTGAGCAACTTGATTCTCAAGGTCAGCCTCACGAATTTTAGGAGTATCGTATAAGTCATTGACATAATCAGAATAAATTTGTTCGCGTTTGATGTGTACTTGCGGAAATCCCTGATACAAAATAGCATCCATCTCAAGTAGCTCTTTGGTTTTTACCACTACCCCATCTCTTGTTTTAAATTCTTGTCTAATATGAAGATTTTCAGTGAAATTCAGATTAATATCTTCTCTAGTTTTCATATCTAGATAAAGTACCTTATAAGATGAATCCACCGAAACATACATTTCTCCTTCAAAAGAAATACTTTGCTTATCAAACGGAGAGAAAATGAGTTTCACAACTTTCTCACCTTGGTAATCAAAAGTATCTTTTAAATAATATCTATAAAACTTAGATCCAACAGCAGAAAACGGAGAGGCAAAATTATAGTCAATTAAAAATATATTTTTCTGTCGAATATCAACATCTTGGTACAGTAAATCAAGCATGCTTTTAATGCTTTTTTCTTTGAAAAAGTCTTGTATGTTGATCAAAGATTCTCCTAAATGAAAACTTTTTTCATGGCCGTTTTTGTAATTGATTTTATAAGCATTTTCACGAATAAACATGGGTAGATATAATGAGCTATCTTCTCTACGTTTTACATATTTCGTAAAATCAAGTTTTTGAAAGGTATTCGAATTGGCTAGTTTTTCTTTGAAATTATTGACATCCGCACTAAACTTCTCGTACTTATCAAAGCTCACTTGCTCGAGGTTTGATACATGATTTTCTTCTCTGTGACTGATTACTTGATTGATTAACCAAATAGCAGGGTTTCCTTTTCTTTTATAACGTACCCTTTTACGAGCTTTTACTTCAACTGTTTTCATTTGAACAGCTTGGGTTTGCATGACAAAGTCTAAAAAGGCAATTGAGTCTCCAACCACATTTAAGCTCAAAGGCTTATAGCCCACTAAAGAGGCTTGGAGTTTTTGAATAGATTTTGGAATCTTCAATTCATAAAATCCATCTAAATCAGTGGTCACTCCGAATTTAGCATTTTTAGTAGAAACTGTAGCAAAGGGTAAGGCAGATCGATCAGCAGCATCAATGACTCTTCCTGAAACTTTAATATAGTCTTGTGCTTGAGTAGAAGAAAGTAATGTGAAAAATAAGAGACTAGAGAGTGAAAAAGCTTTTTTCCAATTTTTGAGGTTCATCTTGTTTGTGATTCTTTGTTAAAAGATACTACAAACTTAGAAACTCTTTAAGTTTTTTAACAAGAATGTAAAATTATTTCGATTGACTTTTTAGTAGATTTGAACCATGAGACAC
Source organism: Flavobacteriales bacterium (assembly GCA_020631045.1). GTDB lineage: Bacteria > Bacteroidota > Bacteroidia > Flavobacteriales_G > JALEGO01 > JAHDHZ01. The sequence goes on from JAHDHZ010000002.1 coordinate 54,694, forward strand.
ATCATTATAATTTGCTTCACTTTATTTAGCCTTTCAAACATTCAATCACAACAAGTTCAACTTATTCAGTTCTCGGGAATGATCTTAGACGCTGACAGTCTAGATCCTATACCTTTTTCTCAAGTTATTGTCAAGAATACCAGCAGGGGCACAAGTGCTGATTATTTTGGCTTTTTTTCTTTTGTGGCTCAAAAAGGAGACACCATTCTATTTTCTTCTCTAGGTTATAAACCACAGCATTATATTATTCCTGACTCTTTAGAAAAAAACTTGTATTCGATCATTCAGGTATTACAAAAAGACACGATTGAACTTGATCCCATTACTGTTTATCCCTGGCCTTCAAAAGAAGAATTCAAGCAAGCTTTCTTGAATTTAAGATTGCCAAGTACAGATTACCAAAGAGCTATGCAAAATTTAGAACAAGCTAGAATAAAAGCTAAATTTCAAGGCATTCAGATGGATGCTGTAGCCAATTATAAATACACGATGAATCAATACCAAACTAGGCTATACAATTCAGGAATGTACCCCATCAACAATCTATTGAATCCCTTTGCATGGGCAAAATTTATTGATGAGTGGAAAAAAGGCACTTACAAAAAGAAAAAAGGCCCTTAAATTAGGGCTTTTTCATTTTCTATTTAAAGTTAGAAATTTACTTAACTGCCTTTACAGGTTTGTCAGAGCGTACTGCTCTTCTTTGCTTTGCTTTTGATTTTAGTTTTTCTAATTGCTCAGGAGTAAGCAAGGCAGAAAGTGCTTCTCTGTATTGCTCTCTCACTGCTTTGGTCTGGTCTTGATGAGCTTTTATTTCAGATCCATACTTATCGTGTAGAGCTTTCAATTCTGAAAACTTACTCACATTTAAAGCTTTTACTTTTGCTTTTACTTCATCTGTTAAGTCAAGTTCTTGTTGAAGTCTATCAGCTACTTTTGTAGAGCGCTGCTCAACATTCATTTTCTCTTTTTTAATTTTCGAAGCCTCTTGAGCCATCACAGAAGATGAGAACATAAAAGCTGAAGCCGCTGCGATTAAAACTATTTTTTTCATATTGTTAATTAATTAAAGTTTATTACTAAAGGTATGACAAAAATAATGCCAAAAGGATATTTTTTACGACTTTTGAAAAAAATAAAGAATGAAAACACTGTTAAACTATTTTTTACTCCTTACAGTTTTATGTCTAACACAGTTGAATGAAACTTTTTCTCAAGGATTTGAAGTTGCGCCAGTTATTATGGAATTTAATGCAGAACCTTCTTCATCACAGACAAAAACTTTGACCATTACAAATTACTTTAACACCAGAAGGTCATTTAATATGAATTTAGGTGATTTTAACAGAAATGAAAAAGGAGAAAAATCATTTGACAAAGCAGGTAAAAACAACTTCTCTTGCGCCAATTGGATTACTGTGAGTCCTTCTTTTGTTGAAGTCAATCCCAACGAATCAAAAGAAGTTAAAGTTACAATGAGTGTTCCTACAGGAGAAAACAAAACAAAATGGTGTATGTTATATGTTAGAGCTGCAAAACCTCAAAGTGCTTTTGGCGCTGATAAAGGATTTTCAGGCGGGATGGTGATTAGCCCTACGATTGGCGTTCAAATCTATCAGTCTCCCAATTCAAATAATAATTTCAAGGCTGCTTTAAGTGACTTGAAAGAAATTTCTAAATCTGAAGATGGGCACAGAAGACTTTCTGTATTTGTAGAAAATCAAGGTGAGAAAAATCTTAAATGCAAAATGTACTTATTGATTGCCAACCTTCAAACTGCTGAAGAAACCAAAACCCCAATCACCTCTTTTCCTCTATTGCCAGGGGGTGCTAAAATCGCTGAGTTAAATATTCCTAAAGACCTTGCTTCGGGTACTTATTCTGTAGCAGCTATTCTAGATTACGGAAAAGGGCATGATCTTGAAGGTATACAAACTGAAATAACTGTACAGTAATGTTCAAATACTCAGGGCTATTCATACTCACAGCTTGTGTTGTTTTATCAAGCTGTAATCTTTCAAATACAGACTGTGCAAATCCAGAAAAAGCCTTTTTTTACAAAGCAGGTTTAATGACTAGTTTTTATGATTGTAACCAAACGTTCATAAGAGAGCAATTTGAAGTTGATATCACCAATGGTGATACCATTAAAAATGGTCTTTACAAGATTTATTATAAAAATGGCAAGCTATGGCAAAGCGCTTCTTACCAAAATGATCTTTTAAATGGCAATGGCCTTGTGTACGATTCTTTAGGCAATAAAAAGCAAAAAGTATCTTACAAAGATGGTGTTCAACAAGGAGAAGCTTTGGTGTATTATCCAAGCGGGGCTTTATTTCAAAAGATTTTTTACCAAAATGGTGTACTCATAGATACATCTTACGCTTTTCATGAGAATGGGCCAATTATGGAAAAAACTCCTTATTTGAAAGGTTTAAAAGAAGGCAGCTCTAAAGGATATTTTGAAAATGGTACTTCTATGTTTGAAACTCACTACATTGGTGATATAAAACATGGGCAAGAAAAACTCTATTATAAAAGTGGTAAGCTTAAATCAATTGCCCATTTTAAAAACGGCGTTCAAGACAGCTTATTTACTTCTTTCTATAAAGAATTTAAAGATGGTACTATCTATTCAAAAAGTTTCTATCAAAATGGTCAGATAGTAGGACTTTACACTAGCTATTTTGAAAACGGGAAAAAAAGTTTAGAGGTTAACTACAAAGCTGGCAAGATGCATGGCCAATACAAAAGCTATCATGAAAAGACATTCATGTTACAAGAGCATGGTGAAATGATTGAAGGCAAGCGCCAAGGAGCATGGAAAGCATACTATCCTAGTGGTAAGCTCCAAATCATCTTGCATTACAAAGACGATAAATACCATGGCTTATCTGAAACATTCTATCAAGAAAATGGTCAGAAAAAGCAATCAGGCAATTATGAAAATGGACTGGCTCAAGGTCAATGGAGTTTTTATTTTGCAAATGGCCAATTGGCTGAACAAGGCTCTTACGTAAATGATGAGAAAAAAGGACCTTGGAAGTACTATAATCAACAAGGCAACCTTATTAAAGAAATTACTCATTAATTGATTTCAATACGTTTTTCAAAATGAAAATCACGTACAAAGATTTAATTAGTCAAAGTTTTGATTTTCCTCAAGAGGGTTTTGAGGTTAAAAAAGATCAACTTTTTTTTCAAAAAATTGATTTCAAAAAGCTGATTAAAAAATATGGCACTCCTCTTAAAATTAGCTATTTACCTTCTATCTCAAAAAACATCCACCTAAGTAAAAAGTGGTTTGCTAAAGCTTTTAAAAAGCATGATTATCAGGGCAAATACCACTATGCTTATTGTACAAAAAGTAGTCATTTCTCATTTGTTCTAGAAAAGGTACTTGAAAACAATACTCATGTTGAGACCTCTTCTGCATATGATTTAAAAATCATTGAACAACTCTACGAACAAAAGAAAACCAGTCTTAATCTGAGCATCTTATGTAACGGTTATAAAACAGAAGAATACTTAGAAAATATCATCGCTCTTCAAAACAAAGGATTTAAAAATATATTGCCCATTATCGATAATTTTAAAGAGCTCTCTTTGCTTCAAAAAAAAGCTCCTGATGAATGTTTTAAAATTGGCATTCGCATTGCATCTGAAGAAGAACCTCGATTTGATTTCTACACCTCAAGACTTGGCATAGGGTATAAAGATGTGATTCGCTTGTACAAAGACCAAATTATGTACAATAAAAATCTCGAACTTAAAATGCTGCACTTTTTTATCAATACAGGCATTAGAGATACTGCATACTATTGGAATGAGTTGACTAAATGTCTACGTGTTTTTAGTCTTCTAAAAAAGATTTGCCCCTCATTAAATAGCTTAAATATCGGCGGAGGATTTCCTGTTAAGAACTCTCTAAATTTTAATTACGACTACGCTTATATGATTGATCAAATTATCGGAACGGTCAAAAAGCATTGTTTAGAAGAAAACATTGAACAGCCTGATATTTATACAGAATTCGGTTCTTTTACAGTTGGTGAAAGCGGCATGATGGTCTTTAACATCATTGATCAAAAAAAGCAAAATGAAAAAGAAAAATGGAATATGATTGATGGATCGTTTATGACCACGCTACCTGATGCGTGGGCGATTAATAAAAAATTTATGATGTTGCCCATTAATGGATGGAATGATGAGTACGAACGTGTATTTTTGGGTGGATTGACTTGCGATAGTGATGACTATTACAACTCAGAGCAGCACGTCAACGCTATTTATTTACCTAAATACAGTGAAGATCGACCATTGTACATTGCTTTTTTCAACACTGGCGCTTATCAAGAGAATATTTCAGGGTATGGAGGATTAAAACACTGCTTAATTCCTGATGCCAAACACGTCATCATTGACGAAGATGAGAAGGGCTTGCATTATAAAGTGTTTTCAAAAAAAACCAAAGTTCAGCAAATGCTTAAATTACTGGGCTATTGCTAAAGCTCTTTAAATACTTTCGCACATCAATTTATGTTTTGATAATACTCATTGGTGTTTTTATAATTGATACTTATTTTGATCTTCTTTTATACAAACATGGTATTTATCCAAGATCAATAGAACACCTTTACGGCATATTCACTCACAGCTTGCTGCATGGCTCTGCCGCGCATTTAATGAACAACTGCATCAGTATCTTTATTTTGATTAATTTACTTGAGAAAAATTATAAAACCCTTTTTTTCAATGTCTTATTTTATCTGCAAATCATTTCAGGTTTTTGGGTATGGGTCGCAGCCCGTCAGTCTTTTCACATTGGTGCAAGCGGATTGATCTATGGCCTGGCAGGCTTTTTGATTTTAAGTGGCATGATTAGAAAAAACACCAATCTGTTGCGCATCTCTTTATTGGCTTTGTTTTTAAATGGCAGCATATTTTGGGGCATGCTCCCTTTTGTGAAAGATGAAATCTCTTGGGAAGGACATTTCTTTGGTTTTTTAAGTGGTATTTTATTGGCTTTATTCTACAAAAACAAAGGGCCTAAAAACGATACTTATACTTGGGATTACGATAATGATGAATATTTAGGTGAACCCTACTGGGAAATTGACAACACAGAAGAAAGTTCATGAAAAAGCATCAATTTACTTGAATCTATTTTACCTGTACTTTGAGCATTTTTAATACTGGCTAGATTGTAATAACTTTTCTGATTTTCATACAACTCAAAATCTTTAGGTCCATGATCACTGATGAGCATAATTTCAGCTAAAGAATCTTTTTGAAGAATGTTTTCAATGAATTCTCTGATAAATAATCTAGTATATTGAATCTGATGTTGGTACAATACAGCCTCTGATCTATTTTCTTGTTCTGTCTGCCAAACTTGGCCATTAGATTTAAACGTATAGGGCCTGTGAGGCAATAAAAAATGAGCATAAAACCATTGTGAGGTATTGGGCCTAATCGTTTTTAAAAGTGCATCAGCTGTGTGTTTATGTACTTGATAACCAATGTAATTGTGATACAGATCAAAGTAGAGTTTACCAAAAATTGATCTTTGAAAGATAAGTCTAAAAAATGAGAGCCCATGAACCATTAATCCATCAAATTCTCTAAATGCAGATTGATTTGAGATGTCAAAAAAAGAAAAATTCTCTATGCTATATCCTTGATTAGTAAGCTCTTTAACCAACAAACTATTGTTTAACAAAGCTCTGCAAATTGTATTTTGATTAATGGGATCTTTTATTGTGCTCTGATCGAAAGGAGTTTTATTAAAGAAACTAAGCATAGAGAAAATGGTATTGTTTGAACTTGATTTTGAATTCAAGTAGCTATCAAATCCAACTGAAGAGAGAAAGGTAAGTAGATCATCGTCTTGACGGTAAACCTCTTTATAAACCTCAGGATTCATATAAGCATCAAAAACCAATAAATAAATGTTGTGTTGATTTGATTTTAGTACCTCAGATTTGCAATCAAATAAAGGCATTTTGTCATCTGTTGTAATATGGGTTTTCCATTCCTTAATTTGATCTACTTTTGAGGTAATGTTGGATGTTTCATAAAGTAAAAGTATTACTGAAATTATGACTAAAAGTCTTGAATTAAATTTTTTATTTATATAAACAATGCAAGTACTTAAAAATAAAATAATTAAAATTAAATATCGATGTCTTAAAAAAGGCCATACACTTAAAGTAAAATCATATATTGGGGCATAAAACAAGATTGTAAAAAGCAGTAAAAAAACTGCTTTAAATACTTTATCAGCATGAGTAAATTTTAACAAGAGCCTACGTAGCAAAAAACATGCAAAAAATAGGCATACTAGAGCGACAGAAAACTCAAAGAAGGAAACATAAAAATTGATTACCGAGGCCTGATGCAGAAGAAAAAAGGCAATCCACAGCAAATAACAGACTGCAACAAAAAATTCTTCAGAGCACTTAAGCACCCGTTGTTGATTTAAAGATCGATTCGAGGGCTTGTTTTTTCTCAGTTAAATTTAAAATGGCGTTATTTTGCTTTACTGCAAAATCAAAAATTTGCTTTCGAACATCTTGCTCTGCTTTAATCAGGTATTTGTGCTCGCCAAGTTTATTGACATCTTGTACTCCAATGATTTCAAGCATCTTATCTTCAATGACCTGATCACTGAACAAGACTTCAAAAAAGTAAACTTGTTGAGACAGCTCTTTGTTTATTTGAGATTTGTGCTGATTGAGTTTTAATTTGCCTTGATCTAAAATAAGTACGCGGTCACAAATGGCTTCTACTTCTTGCAAGATATGGGTACTCATCATAATGGTTTTGTCTGCCCCTAAGGTTTTAATAAGCTCTCTGATTTCAAGTATTTGATTAGGATCTAAACCTGTTGTGGGTTCATCTAAAATCAATACCTTAGGATCGTGTATCAAGGCTGATGCTAAACCAACACGTTGGCGGTATCCTTTTGAGAGTGCTCCTATTTTCTTGTGTGATTCTTTGCTTAATCCTACCAAATCAATCATCTCAGCTACTCGAGTGCTAACTTTATCAAGCTTATGAATGCGTGCATTAAAAGCAAGAAACTCTCGTACATACATCTCTAAATACAAAGGATTGTGTTCGGGTAAATATCCAATTAACGCTTGGGTTTGCTTTAAATGTTCTTGTACATCTAAACCACAAACCTCAATACGCCCCTGATCAGGCTGTAAATATCCAGTAATAATTTTCATCATAGTGCTCTTTCCTGCTCCATTAGGGCCTAAAAAACCTATGATTTCAGATGATTCTACACTAAAACTTACGCTATCAAGCGCTTTTTGAGCACCGTAATACTTAGTTATATTTTCAATCACCAAAGACATGTATTCAAAGTTACGTTAAAAGTCGACTTTTCTAACTCAATTGCACTTAGAATATTACAAACAGTTCTAAGAAACTGTTTAAATTTGAAACGTGCAAGGATTGGTCTTAAAATCTACGGGAAATTGGTATGAGGTACGCGCCATTGAAAACAATGAGCTTTACTACTGTAGGTTAAAGGGCAAAATAAGAACCCTTGACATTAAAGCCACCAATCCTGTTGCTGTAGGAGATTTTGTTGAATTTGATGAAGGTGAACCTCTAGATGGTCAAGCTCAAGGAATGATTACTAAAATTCAGCAGCGAAAGAATCACATTGTCAGAAAATCAGTCAATCTATCAAAACAATACCAAGTTATTGCAGCCAACATTGATCAATTGGTTTTAATCTGTACAATTAAAAACCCTGAGACAACTTCTGCATTCATCGATCGATTCATATTAACTGCTGAAGCATTTGGCATTGAAACTAAACTGGTGTTCAATAAGATTGATCTGCTCAACAAAGTCGAAGCTGAAATTTTAAAAGAAACTATTGAGAAATATGAATCTATTAAATATAAGTGTTTTGAAATTTCAATAACAAAATCGATTAACACTGAGCAATTAAAAGCACTGTTTCATAAAAAAACCTCTTTAATTGCTGGTAATTCAGGCGTAGGTAAATCAAGTATTGTCAGTTTATTAAATCCTGATTTAAAGGTAAAAGTAGGCGCTGTTTCTTCAGCACATCTCAAAGGCAAACACACTACAACCTTTGCTCAAATGCACAGTATTGATCAGCACAGTTATATTATTGACACGCCTGGCATTAAAAGTTTTGCTTTAAGCGACATTGAAAAGCAAGAGGTAGGCCTTTATTTTAAAGAATTTTTCAAGATCTCTTCAGATTGCAAATTCAACAACTGCATGCATTTAAACGAACCATCATGTGCTATAAAAAAGGCCATTGAGAAAAATACCATCCACCCAGATCGCTATGCAAACTATCTAAAAATCTTAGAAGATTCTGAGCAAAAATATCGATCATGAAATGCCTAATACAAAGAGTTAAATGTGCTGAAGTTGCTGTAAAAAAAGAAACAATTGCTCAAATAAAGGCCGGAATATTAATTTTCTTGGCCGTTGAAAAAGACGACACTGTTGAACAAGCTGAAAAATTAGCACAAAAAATCATTCAACTACGCATTTTTAATGATCAAAATAACAAGCCTAATTTAAATATTATTCAAACTCAAAATTCCATACTTGTGGTGAGTCAATTTACCTTAGCAGGCTCAACTAAAAAAGGAAACAGACCTTCTTTTGTTGGTGCTGAACATCCTGAAAAAGCCATCAAAATCTATGACCATTTTTGTGCTTTTATTCAATCAAATGTAACAGATACTCAAAAAGGCATGTTTGGCGCTCACATGGATGTACATCTCATTAATGATGGACCTTACACATTGTGGTTAGAAGCATAATTAAGATTTCATTACTTTTGTTTTTATATGGAATTCGATCGAAATATTGTTTTAGGCAAAGGCGTAGGAAAAATTAATTTTCAAATGACCAAATCTCAAGTAGAAGCCTTACTTGGCAAAGCAGATGAAATTGAAAACTTCTCTTATTCTGACTCTGCAGAAGATTTGACAGAAGTTTGGCATTACGATGAGTTAGACCTCTCTATGAGTTTTGATGAAGAATATAACTATACCTTAACAACTATTGCGATAAGTTCTGACCAATTCACTTTAGAGGGCAAACATGTGATGGGCAAAGCAAAAACAGAAATTCTCAGTGAACTAAACAAACTTGAATTAGGAGATTATTATACAGAAGATTTTGAAGATGAAATTACAATGATTTTCTTTGAGCAATTTGGGCTTCACCTATGGTTCGAGCAAGATGTTTTGAACGAAATTCAAATTCATTATTTTGAAGACCAAGAACATGCTAAAGTAATTCCTTTTTCGGCCAATTGATGTTCAAAAAACTCTTTATAGCACTTAGTTTTTTTTGCAATTTAAATCTAGGGGCTCAAATAAATAAAATAGGTTTTCATATTGGCATTTTACACTACAGTTTAAATTATCAACATATTTTCTATCAAAACAATGCATACTCTGTTGCTGCTCTTTTGAAGGGCGGATATGTAAATTACGGACAACTCTCAGGCAAAACAATTGGTGTGGGATCAATACTGAGAAAAAAGTTGCGCAATAACTTCTCTTTTTATTCTAGCATGAATTTAAACCTGTTGATTCATGCCACTGATAAGCTAAGTGCTGACCGCTCACCATACAACACTGTATTGCCTGGCATTTCTTTTGGAGCTGAGAAAACCATCAATAAAAAAATTGGGCTGCAATTTGCAACAGGATTTCCTGAGCTTATTTTATTAGGCATCAATTACGACTTATAAAAGCTGTTTTGGCATGATTGAACTGAAAAATATTACAAAAAATTACGGCGATACTCAAGTTCTCAAAGGTATTGATCTGTCTATTGGACCAAATCAAATTATTTCAATTGTGGGCGCATCTGGAGCAGGAAAAACCACTTTACTTGAGATTATCGGTACGCTTTCTAGACCTACTTCTGGGCAGTTATTGTTTGATGATCGTTCTATTGAAGGATTTTCTGATAAAGAGTTGTCTGGTTTTAGAAACCAACACATCGGATTCATCTTTCAATTTCATCAATTGCTTGAAGAATTCTCAGCCATTGAAAATGTGATGCTGCCTGGCTTAATTGCCAAGAACAATAAAACTGATGTCTTACAAAAAGCCAAAACCTTACTAGATCGTTTGGGCGTAGGGCATAGAAAAGATCACAAACCTTCACAATTAAGTGGCGGAGAACAACAGCGCATTGCAGCTTGTAGAGCAATGATTAACAATCCTAAAGTTATTCTAGCAGATGAACCCACAGGAAACCTTGATTCTGGCAATGCACAAGAATTGCAGAACATTTTTTTTGAATTAAAAGAGATCTATCAACAAAGTTTTGTCATTGTTTCTCACAATGAAAAATTAGCTGAACGTACAGATCGAAAAATCACCATTGTAGATGGCAAAATACTCTAGTGACCTTCACGCTTTTTTAGAGCAAAAGTTTGAGCAATACAACCATGCTAAATTTATTGAGAGTGATCCGATTCAAATCCCAAAGCGTTTTGAAAAACTTCAAGACATAGAAATAGCTGGTTTTTTTGCTGCAATTTTAGCTTGGGGACAACGCAAAACCATCATCAATAAATGCAACATGTTGATGAATTTGATGGATGAGTCACCACATGAATTCTGTTTAAATGCTACTGAAAAAGATCTCAAGAATCTTGAGCATTTTAAACACAGAACTTTCAATGGCATAGATCTTAAATACTTCATTGGTACGCTAAAAACCATTTACACCAACCACTCCTCCCTACAATCCTTATTCTCCCACAAAGACCCCATCACAAGAATCACTCAATTTAGAACAACGTTTTTTAGCTCCCCTTCTCACCCCAAACGTACTGAAAAACACATTTCTAACCCCCTGACCAATTCAGCTTGTAAACGCCTAAACATGTATCTGCGCTGGATGGTTAGAGATAACATAGATTTCGGGCTTTGGAAAAACATTTCAAAAAGCTCTCTGCTGTGCCCTTTAGATGTACATAGCGGAAGAGTTGCACGAAAATTAGGCCTTCTATCAAGAAAGCAAAATGATCTGAAAGCTTGTTTAGAACTCAGTGAAAATTTAAAAAAATACGATGCGAAAGACCCGATCAAGTATGACATCGTTTTATTTTCTTTAGGCGTTTTTGAAAAATTTTAAGAGTTTTGTCATGCTGTGTTACAAAGTCTTTTCATACAGAACTATCTTCTAATCAATGAACTTGAACTTGAGTTTGATGCGCATTTAAATATTCTTACTGGCGAAACTGGTGCAGGCAAGTCTATTTTACTTGGCGCAATGGGTTTAATTCGAGGTCACCGCGCAGATTTAGGCGTATTGTCAGATAAAAGCAAAAAATGTATTGTTGAGGCTATTTTTAAACTAGATGAAACACGCTTCAAACCTTGGTTCGAGCAAAACGAAATTGAATTTCACAAACACTGTATCATTCGAAGAGAAATCTCTCCCAGTGGACGTTCAAGAGCCTTTATCAACGATGCAGTTCAACCCTTAGAAGTTTTAAAGCATTTAGGGTTTCAACTCATCGATATTCATTCTCAGCACGATACTTTACTGATTAACAATGCAGAGGTTCAACTCAACTTAATTGACACTTTTGCTCAAAACAACAAACAGCTAGAAGCCTTTCAAAAAGCCTTTACCGACTACAAAAGACATAAAAAGGCCTTAGAAGAGTTTCTCAATACTCATAAAAACTTTGATGCTTCTTACGTAAGTTATCAGCATGAAGAGCTTGAAAAACTCAATTTAAAAAAAGGTGAATCTGAAGATCTAACAAGACAACTAAAACAAGCAGAAAACACCCAGCAAATAGCCTCAGTAAAAGATCAAATTAGCTCGCTACTCTACAATGAACAATTCAATGTAATTGCAAGATTGCATCAAATCAAGCAAGAGTTGAGCAATTTAGAAAACATCTTTGGAGCTCAGATTATTGAGCGACTTTCAAGTTTGATTATCGAATTAGAAGATATTGAAAATGAAGTCTCTTCTAGGGGTACTGAAAATTTTTCTTTTGAAGAAATCCAAAACATTGAAAAGCGCTTAGACAAAATCAATGCGCTTGCTTTTAAGCACAACACTAAGTACCCTGATGAGTTGATCAATATCATGCAAGATTTTGAAGAACAGCTCAATGCAAACCAAGACCTTGAAGCAAAAAAAAACAAGATTCAACAAGCAGTTGACAAGGCCCATGAAAAGGCGCTCAAACAAGCTAAAGCTTTAAGCGCTTCAAGAAAAAAACACATTTTGGTAATTGCTGAAAACATTGAGCATATGCTTAGTGATTTAAATATGCCTTCAGCATCTATTCAAATCAATGTGAGTGAACAAGAAACCCTCACTCAATTTGGTATTGATAAAATAGAGTTCTTACTCAAAACCAATGAAGGATCTGACTTTAAGCCAATTAAAAAAGCTGCTAGTGGCGGAGAGCTTTCTAGAATAATGCTTGCCTTCAAAACGTTATTAAGTCAAAAAATTGAGCTTCCTTGTTTAATTTTTGATGAGATTGATACTGGGGTTTCTGGCCAAACAGCAGAAAAAGTAGGCAGTGCTATTGAAAAAATTTCTAAAGACAATCAATTGATTGTCATTACACATCTGGTTCAAGTTGCTTGTAAAAAAGGGCGTCATTTCAAAGTTGAAAAACACGCTAAGACCGGACAAACACACACAACAGTAAAAACACTTGATAAAACTCAACGACTTGAAAGCCTTGCTCAAATGTTAAGCGGCAAAGAAATCACTCAAAGTGCACTTCAGCACGCTAAAAATCTTTTAGAAGCTGTTTAGAGAGACTCTTTTTAAAAATCAATTAAAAAGCCAATTGTAGGTAGTAGATTAGAACTGCTGTTTTCAATTTCTTCAAGCGTATAGGCACCTGCTGAAGTTTCAATGGGCTTGCCTTGAGCATCTCTTAGAGGGTCTAAAAATGGTCGATCAGTTATGGTTGCTGCATATATGTTTTGAATATCGATGTATAGATCAAGAGAAAATTTATCAAAATAGTAACGTTTATCAACACGCACATCTAACCCGTGAGTCGCAGGTAATCTTAAAGCATTGATTTGAGTGAAATCTAAAATACCTATGCCTGTTGCATCCCAAATATTTTTTTGAGAAGAGATTGCAATATTGTAAGGTGTATAAGGTGCTCCACCAGAATATCTGAATTTAAACCCTAACTCCCACCCTTTTTTAAAACGCTTACCTGCAGAAAGGTTGATGATGTGTCCAAAATCCCAAGATGAGGCGATAAATTGATCAGCATCAGCATTTGAAAACTCACTTTTCACATAAGTATAAGCCAATATTCCATAGAAACCTTTAAATAAACGCTGCCTGTAAAGAAACTCCAATCCATATGCTCTACCTGAAGAGGTAGACTCAAAAGCGCCATTCCCTACCACTCCAAAATCTGCTCCCAAGTTAGCAAGCGATATAGAATCTGTCAATGAAAATGGGTAATCATTATAATGCTTGTAAAAACCCTCAAGGGTCATTCGAGCTCCTTGATAGGGCCTGAATTCAAGTCCTGAGACTAGATGGTCAGATTGAATAAAGCGGGTTCTGCTTTGATTTACAAAAGCCTGTTGTTGTTGAAACCCAAGAACTGTATAAGCCGGAAGCTGAGTATAACGGCCTGTAGAGAAATTGATACTCAACTGATCTGAAATCATAAAACTTGCAGAAAATCTCGGTGAGAGTTGCTTGAAAAGATTCCTCATCTGATCATTGTAATTATTTGCATCTGCTCTTAATCCAAAAGCAAGCCCTAATCTTTCATCTAATAGATTTTTTGAGAGTTGAAAAAATGGTGCGTAAGAGACTAAATTAAGTTCAGAAGAGTAATCAAAAGTTTGGTTTTGGCCATTGATTACAATTCTCTCATCAAAAGTTGTATTGGTATAGCGTGCATGTTGCAGCGCTAATCCATACAACAGCTTAAAACCGGCTTTTCTCAAGTGGTGTTCATATCTAAATTTATTTTCTATTTCACTTGAATTGTAGTCAAATAGCAAGTTTTCATCGACCTCAATGTTTTCACTATACTTGATTGCTTTGTTTTGAAGTTGATTTCTACTCACCACAAAATTTTGATACCCATCATTGCCAAAATGGGTATATACTGCTCCAATTGCATAATTCCATTGACTGTTTACAGGAATATTACCTAAAGCATAATTATTTCTTTTCAGAGTAATCGAATCAGTGACTCCATCATTGGCCTGTTGGTTGAGTACGAAATCATCAATAGCACCCAATCCTAAGATTGTCAATTTATTTTTATCATTTAAATCAAGGTTATATTTGAATTGAGCATCGTTGTATGTAGGCAGAAAAGGGAGTTTCAATGCGGCAAACAAAAATTGCAAGTATGATCTTCTTGCCGAGAACAAGAAAGTTGAACGCTCAGATAAAGGCCCTTCTAAAGTAATTCCTGCATCGCTTGACCCTAATAAAAAAGTACCTTTTAATTTTTCTTTATTGGCTAATTTTTGTTTGAATTCAAATACACTACTCAAAGCATTGCCTCTTGCTGCGCTGAACGCAGAAGAAAAATAATCAACATTACGAATTAAATTTACATTCAGCATACCCACTGGACCTCCAGAAGAGCCTTGTGTTGCAAAATGATTGATGTTTGAAACTTCAATGCCGTCAAGATAAAAGCGGTTTTCATTTGGTGCCCCACCTCTGATAATGATGTCATTTCTAAACGATGGAGTTGAAGCAACTCCTGGTAGATTTTGAATCACTTTTGAAATGTCACGGTTTCCTCCTGCAGATCTTTGAATTTCAGCTACACCAATGGTTCTTTTAGAAAGAGGTGAAACAATTGATCGCTCAAAAGCTTGTTGTTCAATGACAACCTCTTTAAGTTCAGTATTGATTTGTTGCAATTCAAAAACGAGTGGACTGTTCTTATTTGGTAAAACTTCAATTTCAAATAGTGTCAGGCTAGCATAACCCACAAAACTTGCTTTAAAATTATAAATTCCCGGCGTAAGGTTTTCAAATTTAAAAACCCCTTGTTCATCTGCTACAACACCTCTTTGTGTTTGAAGAATCTGAACAGTTGAAAAAGCTATAGGCTGACCATTTAATGCATCTCTTACTTGGCCAGAAAGTATTGTTTGTGTTCTTGATTGAATAGAAAATAAAACAAGAAGAAGGGTGCTTAAAAATCGAATCATTACCTAATTCTAATTCTTTGCTTTTTTAGCTTCTTTGACTTGTTTTTTAGTTTGAGGTTTGTATTGCAAATTCTTAATTACAGAAATATCATAAGATGAAAGATCTACCTCAAAAAGATCTAATCCACCAAAACCATCTTCAGCATACTTTGAAATGTACGCTTTTTTTCGATCTTGGGTAATTGAAAAGTTAATCTCATCATCAAAGGTATTGATCGGATAGCCGAGGTTTTGCGGAGTTGTCCACTTGCCATCAACGAATGTAGACTTATAAATGTCATATCCTCCAACAGATGCGTGACCATTTGAAGAAAAATAAATCTCATTTCCGTTAGGATGCACAAAAACCATGCGTTCATCTTGTTCAGTATTGATTTGATCTCCTAAATTAACAGGCTTAGACCATTGCTTAGAAGATATTTTATCAGAGTAATAAATATCAGCTCTTCCCATACCCCGTTTGTCTTCTGAGATGAAAAATAACCTTTTGCCATCACCTGTAATACTCGCAGAACTTTCAAAATAAGTTGTGTTGATGGGTTCTCCTAAAGTCTTTGCACTGCTGTACATACCAGAGGTCAATTTTCTAGACACATAAATATCTCCAGCACCTTTACCTGCATCTCCTTCATTTCTGTAAATAAACACTTGATCTGCTGAAGGAGCAATGGATAAAATACCATCATGGTTATCTGTATTGAGCTTCCCTTGCAAAGCTGAGGCCTTTTGCCATATTTTCATAGAATCATTCCAAAGAGAACTGTAAATATCTTCTAAGTATTTACTGTCATAAGGATCCCTTTTTCCGCCAGTTGTAGAAGGACGTCTTGAAGTAAATAAGATTTCTGAACCATCAGCAAGCACAGCAGGTCCGTACTCGTCATAAGAGGTGTTGATGTTTGATCCTAAATTGGTGATTTTAGCCTGAACAGGAGTTTGAATCAAATTCTGAGCAAATTCTAACTCAAAATTTAAGCGCTCAGCTTTTTTCTTAGATGACTTATCATACTTCTTAAGCGAGGCTAGATACAAGTCATTTTGTGATTTTGCCTTTTCAAAGGCTCCTTTTTTTTGTAAAGCTGAAGCATAATCATATCTGAATTCTCCTTTTACATCGGTAGTTGAGGCAAGAACTTTTTCAAAATTATCAATGGCCTGACTGTAATTTCTATTTTTCAATTCAGAGAGGGCTAGCCTGTAGGTCAAACGAGCATCGCCCTGATTTTCAAGTAAGTATTTTTGACACAAGGCTGTAGAAAGATCATAATCACCTTCATCAAGTGCAGTGCGCACCTTCATCAAACGGTATGCGTCTTTTACTTTTAAGAAAATTGACCTCTTTTCTTGAGCGCTGAAGCCAAAAGAGATAAATAAAGCCACTAAAAATAAAAATTGTCTCATCAACCACATAATTTACCCAACAAATATAAAAGAAAGCCAAAGCAATAACCAACATTCTTCTGAAAGGAGCAGTAAATTTTTATGATTTTTCTCTTAGGTTTGTATCTAAATGACCTTATCCTTTTATAAGACCTTTGAAAAAGCAAAAAAAGCATTCAGTCATCTGGCGGTTTTTGCATCTATCATTTCTTTCTTAGGATTCTTATTTTACTATGGATTTGAACTTTCTACGAATCAGATTTTTTTACTTGAAAAAGTATTTAGTATTCTGATTATCATATTTGTATGTAGTTTTTCACTCAATTTTATTCACGCCAATATTCAAGGAAGGCGTATTCCTAAAGCTTTTAATATTGTTATTGGAATCGTTGCTCTGATTACCTTTTTAATGCTCTTTGAAATTGACAAACAGCTTTCTTTTATGTCACCATTGTGCTTTTTAAGACATGAGATTATGATTCGGCAAGCATTGTGTATATTTTTTGCTATTCATACTTTTTCAACACTTGAATTTAAAATAAAGTCTTCTTTGCTCAACCCAGCTCAAGTATTTGTCGTGAGTTTTATCATCATTGTATTTTTAGGCACGTTGCTTTTGCTATTACCCAAAGCGACACATTCTGGCATCAGTATTTTAGATGCTTTTTTTACTGCCACCAGCGCAGTATGTGTAACAGGTCTTGTAGTTGTTGATACCGCTTCACATTTTACTTTTTTAGGCAAAGCCATTATTCTATTTCTCATTCAAATTGGAGGATTAGGCATCATGACCTTTACCGTATTTTTTGCAAACTACTTTAAAGGCTATGCTTCTTACTCTTCACATCTGATGATCAAAGGCATTACCAGAAACAATAAATTGGCAGAAGGCATAGATACTTTAAAACAAATTTTAGCCATCACCTTAAGCATTGAACTTATAGGGTTCATTTTCATTTATTTGAGTACTTCAAATGCTTTTTTTGACGCTTCTACACATCTCAATTTTTCAATTTTTCATACTATTTCAGCTTTTTGTAATGCTGGATTTACCAATATTGAAAATGGCCTGCTAAATAATAATGTGCTGAATAATTTCTGGCTATACAATATAATCTCTTTTCTAATCGTCTTGGGTGGATTGGGTTTTCCTATATTATTTACACTTGTTAAAACCATCAAATACTATTTACAAAAAATTACAGCTACACTTACTAATTCTAATTTTTATGAGCACAACCCCAGAGTGATTGACTTTAATTCCAGAATCGTTCTGATTACCTCATTTATTTTATTTTTCTCTGCTACCCTATTGTTCTTGTGTTTTGAGTGGAACCAAACACTTGTTGAATATAATTTATTTGAAAAAGTGTCTCTTTCTTTTTTCAATGCAGTCACTCCCAGAACAGCTGGATTTAATGTTGTTGATCTCAGTGAGCTCTCGATAGCTAGCATCATGATTATATTTCTACTTATGTGGATTGGAGCTTCTCCTGCCTCTACTGGCGGAGGAATCAAGACCACTACATTTGCCATTGCCTCTTTAAATATTTTAAGTGTAGCTGCCGCAAAAAGTAAAATAGAGCTGTTTAGAAGAAAAATAAGCACGAACTCCATTCAAAGAGCTTTTGCAACAATTTCTTTGTCTTTAATTATGATCGGACTTGGTGTTTTTGTTATGAGTATTTATCAGCCTCAAATGAGCTTTAAGGCCATCGCATTTGAGTGCTTTTCAGCATACAGTACAGTTGGATTGAGTCTTGGAATTACGAGTAAACTAAATATGGTCAGCAAACTTGTGCTAATTATACTTATGTTTACAGGAAGAGTAAGCATGCTTACTTTGGTAGATGCTATGATTAAAGACGCTAAAAACATCAATTACAAATATCCAAACGAAGATATTTTAATCAGTTAATATGAAATATATCATTATTGGTCTAGGGAATTTTGGAAGCTCTCTCTCTGTTCAACTTACCTCAATGGGGCATGAAGTTATTGGAATTGACAATGAAATGGGAAAAGTAGAGCACCTAAAAGATAAATTAACCCATGTGGTATGCCTTGACTCGACTGACATCAATGCGGTAAATACGCTTCCTTTGGCAAATACCGATATGGTTATTGTATGTATTGGCGAAGATCAAGGAGCTAATATTATGTCTACCGCAATCATGAAACAGCTCAAAGTTAAGCATTTGGTTAGCAGAGCAATAAACCCGCTACACCAAACAGTACTTGAAGCAATGGGGGTCGATGAAATTGTACACCCTGAAGAAGATTCGGCCATTAGATTTGCAAAAAAGTTAGATATCAAGGGAGTCATTGATTCTTTTGAACTTACTCCTGGATTCAACATTATTGAAGCAAGAGTACCCCAGAGATACATAGGCAAAACACTTGAAGAAGTTAAGTTTCGAAAAAACTATAATGTTGTTGTGCTTACTACCATTAAAGAAAAACAAGAAAAAAACTTATTGGGCATTGAAAAGACCGTCACCAAAACACAAGGAGTAGCATCCTCTCAAACCTTACTTGAGCAAGATGACATTATTGTCATGTATGGTGCTATAGAAGACATTCAGAAACTACTTAAAAACGCCTAATGCCATTTAAAGAAAACTTAAACAGTATCATTTTCGGAACCAATACAAAGGCTGGTAAACGGTTTGATGTTTTTTTACTTTTTGCTATTTTATTGAGCGTGCTATTTGTGATGCTTGAAAGTGTTCCATCATTTAATGAGCAGTACGGAAATATTTTTGTTGCCTTTGAGCTGTTTTTCACCATATTTTTTACACTCGAGTACGCCCTTCGTATATACATTAGTCCAAAACCATTAAAATACATTACCAGTTTTTGGGGCGTTATTGATTTGTTGTCTATTCTACCTACTTACTTAGGCATTTTCTACTCTAATTATAGATTTTTTAGAGCTATAAGAATCTTTAGGTTATTAAGGGCTTTTACTATTTTAAACTTAAAAGAATTTACAGGAGAGAGTAATTATCTTGCCGGGGCTTTAATGGCAAGCAGAAGCAAAATTCTAGTATTCCTATCTTTTATTCTTACTGTTGTTTGTTGTATGGGAACCATTATGTATGTGGTAGAGGGTGCAGACAATGGCTTTACTACAATTCCTCAAAGTATTTATTGGTCTATTGTTACCATTACTACTGTAGGATACGGTGACATTGCCCCAGCTACCGTTTTAGGGAAAGTGATCGCAAGTCTTTCAATGATTATAGGTTATGCCATTATTGCTATTCCGACCGGAATTGTGACCAGTGAGTTTCAAAAAGCTAAGGCTTTAAAGAATTGTAAAAAATGTGACATGAGCATTAAAAAGTCAGATCGATTTTGCTTTCAATGCGGAACAAAGCAATAATTATTGCTCAAAATTAAAATCAAAGGCTCGCTTTCCTTCTTTAAAGACCACTACAAAAACATCGGGGTAACCTTCATCTCTTATCTTAAGTTTTAAGTCATCTGCCTGCCTTAGATAAGAATAATCAGCGACTGTAAACCTAGTAATATCGTCATCTAAAGTGTAAGCTCTTACATCGCCATACTGATTAAACTTACCTGCCTGAAAGCTTTCTGCATTTTTGTATGCTCCGATCTGAACTCTAAAAGTCACATCTTCAAAATCATACAAGCCATAATTATCTAAAATGTTTTGGTAATCTCTTTTGTTTTTTACTTGTATATTTTTGACATCAACTTTTTCGACAATGCTAGAACTTGACTTTTCTTCTGAAAACATAGCAATGTCATAATTTTGATAAACTACCTTTTGTGTCTGAGTGTCAATTTTTGTTTCAGCTTCTTGATATGTGCCATTTAAAAATTTCCACAGTTGCTGCTTTCCTTGCTTGATCATCGATGCGTGCAAAGGCGCACTTTTTAAAGAATCAACCGATTTTGTAAGTGAATCACTCAGTACAGTTTGGTTTGAGTCTAGAGATACAACCTTAATTGAATCTTCTTGCGCCATCAATGTAAAATGCACTAATGAGGTTATAATAAGACAAATATGCTTCATAAACATTACTATCTACGCTTCGAAAGATAAAATAGTTTCAGAAATAATTTTGAGGCATTCATTAAGCTCTTGCTCATTAATTACTAAAGGAGGTGCAAAACGAATGATGTTACCGTGTGTAGGTTTTGCCAACAACCCGTTTTCTTTAAGGCGAACACAAATATCCCAAGCAGAAAAATTCAAATTCTCATCAATAACTATGGCGTTTAACAATCCTTTGCCTCTTACTTTTTGAATGATTTTACTTGGTATCTCCCTAAGTTTTTGTCTGAGTAACTCTCCTAACTTAAAAGCATTTTCTTGTAGGTTTTCTTGCTCAACAACTTCTAAGGCTGCTACAGCGACTTTACATGCCAAAGGATTTCCGCCGAAAGTAGATCCATGCTCCCCTGGTTGAATACACAACATAATCTCTTTAGAAGATAACACGGCAGATACTGGTAAAACTCCACCCGAAAGGGCTTTTCCTAAAATCAGGATATCTGGTTTTACCTCAGGAGTTTTATTGCATTGGCTTGTACAAGAACAATTTCCGCATGTGGCAAGTAGTTTTCCTGTTCTAGCAATGCCTGTTTGCACTTCATCAGCAATAAAGAGTACATTGTTTTGCTTACATAAATCAAAACATGCTTTTAAATATCCTTCATCAGGTACATTTACTCCCGCTTCACCTTGAATGGGTTCAACTAAAAATGCAACTATATTTTGATCTCGCTTAATTTGCTGCTCAAGAGCAGCAACATCGTTGTACTCAATACTTATAATCCCTGGTGTGTAAGGGCCAAAATCATTGCGCGCATCAGGATCATTTGACGCTGAGATAATGGTAATTGTTCTTCCGTGAAAGTTATTTTTACATACTACAATTTTTGCTTGATCTTGGGCTACTCCTTTTTTCTGATAGCCCCATTTTCTTGCAAGTTTAATCGCTGTTTCGACTGCTTCTGCACCAGTATTCATTGGCAAAACCATGTCAAAACCAAAGAAATCAGTTATGTATTTTTCATAAGTACCTAAAGCACTGTTGTAAAAAGCTCTTGATGTTAAGGTGAGTTTCTCAGCCTGCTCTTTTAACGCACTGACAATATGTGGATGGCAATGTCCTTGATTGACTGCCGAGTAAGCTGACAAGAAATCAAAATACTTATTACCCTCTAAATCCCATACATAGACTCCTTTACCTTGATCTAAGACAACAGGAAGTGGATGGTAATTGTGCGCACCAAATTCATTTTCTAGTGCAATGGCTTGTTGTGAACTTAATTTACTCATGCGCACAAAAATAACAAATCACTGCTAAGGCCATTTATATTAATTGTAAAAAACTTCACGATATACCTCTAATGAGAGTAGTGAGCGATCGCTTATATAAGTATGAAAGTAAATTATAAGCAGATCAAACATTTGTTTCTCATTTATAGCTGTTTTCAATTCAGCGAATTTATGTTGATTGGTTAGATAAAGGGTTTCTAATATTTCTTGGTTTTCAATGTGCTCAGCTAAAAAAGATTTATTTTCAAAAAATTGCACCCCTAAGGCATCAAAAACTCTAAACATAAAAAAACACAGGTGCAAAGAAAATGTTTTTTCTTGATGTATATTGATGATTAAATCTCTAAGCTGATCGTAAAATCTCACCTGTAATTGATGTTCTTTCAAACTGTTTAGCAACACTTCTGACATTAAAGTAAATGCCGCATTTCTTGAAATATTTGACTCTAATTGCCCGTCATGATACACCGTACCTAATTCTTTAAATGTAGATAGTTTTTCTTCTTTTTTAAAGAAAGTAATTTCTACAATTTGCATAGGAAGCAGAACTGATTTCAGTGTTTTTCTCTGATTTGAATTCATGCGCACAAACATAGAAATCACCCCATAATCATGGGTAAACACCTTTAATATTAAACTAGATGAAGTATGCTGAGATGCTTTTAAGACAATGGCTTGATCAGTACAAAGCATCTAGTTAATGTGACTTTATGATTTTACCTGCAAATGAAGAACGATTGTTCACTGAAAGGGCATAAATCAAATAAACACCTGCTGGCACTACATTACCTTGGTCATCTTTTTGATCCCAAGTAACCATTCCTCCCCTAGCTTGTAATCTTCTAACTGCATTGCCTGAAACATCAGTAATACTAACTTCAGCATTTTTAGTAAGTCCAGTAACAGAAATTAAACCACTGTAATTTGGTTTTATGGGATTAGGAAAAATCAAAGCAGAACTAAAATCAGAGGCTGCTGTACTGGCATCAGATCGATAAATGCAAATACCCTTGTCTGTGGCGATAAGCACCTCCCCTGTTTGATTTAAAATAGCGATGTCTAAAATTGAGTTTGAAAGTAAAGGTGAATTTTCTGTATTAAACCTCAAGACTTGTTGATCAGCACTTTCAGAAAGTAAGAATACTCCGTTGTTTTCTGTGCCAATCCATTTTCTATTGGCCTGATCAATTGCAATAGAGGTAATGTATTGATCTTCTAATACAGTTACCAAAAAACCATCAACATTAGCCTCAACCTGACGAGCGTCAGTTGGATTATTAACAATGTCTGCTGCCGCATCAAAAACAGCCAAACCAGATGTTGTACCAATCCAAACATTCTGATCTAAATCTTCAGCAAAAGCATATACTTTGTTTGAAGGTAAATTCCCCGTATTTATTGCCGAATTAAAAATTTTATACCGATCATCAGAGGCATTTTCAACAGTCTGATTATCGTCATAAACTAACACGCCAGGATTTGGTCCGTCAAGTACTTGCAACCATTTTAAAGAAGAAGAGCTGACCATAAGATCTCTAATGTTGAAACGATTAGAAAGTTCTGAGATTGCAAAACTAAACCACTGCTGATCTGATGTATACACTCTAAAGCCTTCAGCAGAATTGTTATTGCCTAACCAAAGGTTACCCATTTGATCGTAGCTTAAAGCTGAAACCATGTTGCTTTCTAAAACACTGCCATCTGAAACAAAGTTTGTTTGAGCTTCTGGGCTTAAAATATTAACACCTGAAGATGCAGATGCAGTTGCAATGTTTGAGCCATATACAGAGAGACCTAAAATATCTTTTTGAGATTCAAAAATAGTATATTGGTCTGAAAGATTTTCCCATGTAAAATCATGGTAAACAAACACATCTGCAGTCTGAAAAAACGGTGCAGAAATGGTAGGATTTACCCCTCCTGGAGCAACATATATTTTATTATTTTGTTCAAACATTCTAAAAGCTGAATTTGTTTTAGGTCCGCTTACCTCAAAGGTTTGAGCATCTGAGTTACCCAAAGTAAAACGGTTTTCAGCAATCCAAACTTTCCCCTGATCATCAAACATAGCAGCATTTAAATCAACATTCTTATTGGCTTGCTCATCATATGTAAAGACAACGTTTGTTCTTGTATAATTCTCATCATATACATTGATGTTGTATTGAGTGGCGAGGAGTATCCTATTTTGTATAAAATCAATAGAAAACACTTGCTGAGTTTCACCTTCTAGATTGAGTGCTGAAAAATTGTTTCCGTCAAATGAAAAAATGGTGTCGCTTTCATCTTCTAGGTATTGGTTTAAAATAATTTGCTGATCAAATAAAATAGCGTGGTTAAAGTACCCTTCTTTTAATCTATTCCATTGAGTTTGGGTATTTACTTGCACAGCTTCAATTGCTATGGTGTAAACACCAAGATTAGTAAAAGCGTAAAAGTGATTTTGATAGAGTGTAAAATCAAATACCGTTAAATTTTGATCATCAACAGTATACCTATTTTTAAATTCTCTTTTCTCTAAATCAAACTCAAGCACACCAAATCCACCTAATAAATAAGCTGTTTGATCGATGATCTTGACCTCTTCAATGCGTTTACTGCCTGTAATCTCACTTCTTTTTAAATCATCAAAATTTTCAATACGCTCAGACTGATCAATCACGTCTAAATTACCGTTCTCATAACCAATGAGCAACAAAGAGTTTGATGCATTAGAGGCCAAGCAAGAAATCTCTATATCTGAAAGCCCATTGGTTTTGTTTAAAAACTCAATGTTTTTAGATTCAGTATCGTACAACAAAACTGTTGTTTTACTCGAAGCACAAATTTGAGTATAAAACTGAGCAATGTCATAAGTAGCTGCAAAAGGCGTATGATAAGACCAATTGCCAACAGCGGTTTTTTGTTGTGCAAATCCACAAAAAATGAAACTCAAAAGAAATACACACAGAATTAAGCGCCTTATCATAGAAGACCAAATTTATCAATTATTGTGCATTAGAACGATTTTAGTGGCCATTGTATTGTGTTGAGAAGATATATTTAAAGTATATACCCCTACAGGCAGAGCACTAAGGTCAATTCTTGTCAATAGTTGATTGAGATTGAATTGTTTTACCAGCGATCCTCTTAAATCAAAGATTTGACCAACTGCTGTTGTTTTTGAGAGTGCTTTAATTTGAAGCAAATCAACAACTGGATTTGTGAGCACCTTAAACTCTTCTGTCTCTTGTTCTTTGAAATTTAGACCAATAGAAACCTCATTTTTTTTCATGAAGTGAATGCCCCCTGCTTCTTCGCCAATGGCAAGTACATCATTTGCAACACCAAAAATAGAAGTGCTGCTCACTGTTGAGACTTTGTCAGTAAGAATTGAATCAATGAGTGTAAAGTTTGTATTGGCATCTACAATGTTTGAATAAACTAAGATTTTTCTTTGATCGGTGCCCAGAAATAAAATCTTGTCTCCGAACTCATCATAAGACATATACGGCACACTTTGGCCTAAACAACAATTGCCCTGCAGAGCATCTACTCCACCCAACATATTTGTATTTTCAATTGAAGAGAAATTAAAAGAACTTGGTGTTCCCGTATTCTCAAAATAAAAGACCGATCCGTCACGCTCTCCGATAAGCAAATCATAAGCTCCATCATCATTAAAATCAAATAAATGAGGGGTAGCTTGATCTCCAACATCAATGGCATCTAATACTGATGAAGTCAACTGAAAGTTTGCAGTGTTTCCGTTAGAGGCGATATTTTCAAAATAGTGTAGCCTGCCTGTATGATCTCCTAGAACCATGTCTTGATCTCCATCGTTGTCAAGATCTGCAAACGTTGGTTTGGCATGCTGAATACTCAAAGATGCTACATCAGCAAAATTACTATCGACAATCTGAAAAACTGGATTCGCTACTTGACCAACATTTTCAAGTAACATCAATTGAGCTCTATAGTTTGTATTGGTGTAATACCCTCGATTTCCTATGACTAAATCTTGTAATCCGTCATTATTATAATCAAAAAATACTGGGTAAGCACGCTGACCAACATCTAACATTTGATCTTGTAAAAAGTTGGTTTGTTTGAACCTTAAATCAAGTGAGTCTGTGATTCCAGTATTTTCATACAACCAAGCAGATTGAGTGTTGTGTGCTTGCTCTGTAGAATTAGAAGCAAATAATAAGTCTTTTTTATCATCATTATTTACATCAAGGTAAAATCCAGCCGGGAAGAATACATCTACAGCTGGTGAATCATTAAAATGTTGCTCTGGAAAAGTGTAATAAAAGGTATCCATTACTGCATAATCAGCATCTCCCCCATTTTGAAGGTATACGGCATTGTAAAAAGAGATGTCTCCGGTAATTAAATCTTTATCTCCGTCATGATCATAATCAAGAGCAAGCAAGGTTGACCCGGCGTGCACGCCTCCGTCTTTTTTAGACACAGGAGGCTCTGGCTTAAAGGGCAAAGAGTCAAGCCCTCCATTGAGACCTTCACAAGACTGATCAAGTAAAATATTATTGTTTAAAGCTGCCTCTGCAAAATCTCCCCAACATCTTGTAGTCACCACATAATGCAAAGAATCACAGTTTTGATAAAAATCCATTGAAGCATTTTCATGCAAAGTGAGCTGATTGAAACCGTTATCGTAGGCCAAAATATCTAAATCTCCGTCAGAATCTATATCGTCAATAACTGGAATATCGGCATTTGAGTTGTATAAGTTAAATACTGGTGAGCCGTAATCAGACAGCAATAATGGAGAGACCAAACTAAAGGTATTGTCTGTATTATTTTGATAAACCTTGATACCTGCAATGGTTTTTGCAAAAATATCAGGGTGCCCATCACAATTATAATCGCGCAACAAAACAAAATCAGAAAGCTCAGAGAGAGGAAATTGATTTTGATAACCTCTCTGATACGTATAGCCCTGGTCATTAAATAAGCCTGAATGCACAAAACATTTTACCGCTGAAGACCTTCGATCAAATACAAAAACATCAAGTGTTCCGTCTTGATTAATGTCAATTGAAGAGAACTGTGGATTATGAAAACCACCAGCCAAGGCAAGACTGAGGGTGTCTCCATTGTTTTTTAGAATGGGTAAATTCTCGTAATAATCATATTGAGCAAACAAAGAAAATGAGCAGAAAGAAAGAAAAAGGCTTAAAAAACGCATCAATTAAAATCTATGAATTTCAGTAATTATAGTCAATTTTAATTTGTTAGCAATGTGATTTTCTTGGATTTAAGCTCACATTACCCATGCTCGATCTGAAATTCGATGTTGATCTGTTTGTAAAACAGATTCTATCAAAGCCTTATTTGTTGAGGTTCTTGAATACACTTTAAATAAACCTTTGTGTAAGAAAACACCTGGGTGATAACCCATTTTTTTGAGTTTATCTTGATATTTTTTGGCGTTATCAAAATATTTAAAACACCCTGTAATAATATAAAATTGTCCTTGATTGTAGTATTCAAAAGAACTCTTATACTGGTTTGACAGAGTCATTTTTGTAGCACTTGACACAGCAAGATAAGGTTGATCAAAATCTAATACATCTGGAAGATCCTGAAGGTTCTTATATGTACATAAAGCATACTTAGAAGACTCATCTGCAGTTAAAAATTCCATTTTTATTTGAGAGGCATAATCTTGTGCTGACTTTTGCTGAGTCAACACAGAAAGCAATAAAAGATTAAATAAAAACAATGCAAGTATGCCCACAAAAGCAAGCCTTTTGTATGATACTCCTTGTCTCAAGGTTATTTGCTCTAGTTGAAAGTCTTGCAGACCAAAGTGTTCTGCCGAACACTCTTGAGTATTTGAAAACTCAAAAAAGTAGTTTTGTTGTACTTTTTTTAAAATTCCCAACTGCGGAAGTTGCACTAAATTTCCTGTATTTAAAACTTCTTGAATATCAGTAAGCCAATCACTCAACATAGACTTTGCCTTGGGCTGAGTTATACTAAGTTCATTTGAAATTAAATTCACTAATTCTAAATCAAGAAAATGCACCTTTGGCACAAACCTAATTTTTGAGCCTGGGGCTTTATGAAAATGGTTGTGGTTTATTTGTGCAGAAACTTGATCACTTACAAAAGCCCCTATTCCTTTTAAAACTGCATATCCATTCTTATGAATTAACATGTTTAAAAAATGACTAATCTGTTTATTGGTAAGCTTTTTCAAGAGGTTTTGTGAATTACTACCCAAATTTATTAACAATTGACCAATTTTTCAATTTTAATTTTCTAATGTTGCTTCATTAACTTAAAACACGAATAAAATGAGTATGCTAAAAGAATTTAAAGAATTTATCACTGGAGGAAACGTGATAGAATTTGCAGTAGCTGTAATTATGGCCGGAGCCATCGGTGAGGTAGTAAACGGATTTGTAAGTAAAATTGTAATGCCAGTTGTAGGCCACTTTTCGGGTGGAATGGATTTCAAAGACCTAAAATATGTTTTAGATCAAGCTGTCATTGCTGCAGATGGAGCTGTAGCTACTCCTGAGAATGCCATCATGTATGGTGAGTGGATCAACACCATCATCAATTTAGTTATTGTAGGATTTGTGATGTTCTTGATGATCAAATCATACAATAAAATGAAAAAGAAACAAGAAGAAGCTCCTGCTGCACCACCTGCAAATGAGGTATTGCTTGCAGAGATTAGAGACTTGTTGAAAAAATAAATTAAATTGTTTATTAATTTTGGTAAGAGCCTCCTGATTACAGGGGGCTTTTTTTTTACTTTTAATTTAAAGCACTCTTAGTATGAAGCAGTATCACCAACTTTTACAAACAATTCTTGATCAAGGAGCCATCAAAGAAGATCGTACAGGAACTGGAACCAGAAGTATTTTCGGATATCAAATGCGTTACAACCTGGGTGAAGGTTTTCCGTTAGTTACCACTAAAAAATTACACTTAAGATCAATTATTCACGAATTACTATGGTTTTTAAAAGGTGACACCAACATTGCTTATTTAAAAGAACACAAAGTACGTATCTGGGATGAATGGGCTGATGAAAATGGAAATTTAGGCCCAGTATATGGTCACCAATGGAGAAGTTGGCCAACACCTAAAGGCGAAAAAATTGACCAAATCACAAACTTGATCAATCAAATTAAAACCAATCCTGATTCAAGAAGACACATTGTAAGCGCTTGGAATGTATCAGACATACAAAATATGGCTCTACCTCCTTGTCATTGTTTATTTCAGTTTTATGTTGCAGATGGCAAACTTTCATGCCAACTTTATCAGCGCAGTGCTGATGTATTTTTAGGTGTTCCTTTCAACATCGCATCATACGCTTTATTAACCCACATGATTGCTCAAGTCTGTAATCTTAAGGTAGGTGATTTTATTCACACACTAGGAGATGCTCATCTGTATTCTAACCATATAGAACAAGCACAATTACAACTGAGTAGAACACCAAGAGCATTGCCTAAGCTCAAAATAAACACCTCTATTATTGACTTGTTTGATTTCAGATTTGAAGACTTTGAAATCGTTGGTTACGATCCTCATCCACACATTAAAGGTCTCGTCGCAGTATGATTACCTCTTTGATTGTTGCAGTTAGTAAAAGTTTTGGCATTGGATATAATGGTGATCTATTATGGTACTTGCCTACCGACATGGCTTATTTTAAAAACACAACTTTAGGTCATCCTATCATAACTGGAAGAAAAAATTATTTGTCAATTCCTGCAAAATTCAGACCCTTACAAAACAGAGAAAACATCATCCTTACCAACAATAGAAATGCTCAGTTTAAAGATGCTTATACTGTTTATTCTATTGATCAAGCTCTAGAAAAAGCTAGCTCTTTTGATGCAGAAGAAATATTTGTAATAGGTGGAGGTGAGATATATAAGCAATTTCTCGAGCAAGATTTAATCGACAAACTCTACATTACCTTTGTTGATGATGATCCTAAAGCTGATACCTTTTTTCCAAAGATCAACCTTGAACAAGATTGGAACTTGATCAGTAACATACAAGATATTGATCAAAAAACAAAGATTAAACTCAGGTTTGCTATCTATACTAAGAAGATATCTAAGAAGCCTGTTTTAGAGAATTTAAATTAGACTGCTCAATTTTTTCTTGAGCATACTTAAAGCTAACAGTCAAGGCCTTTGTTTTCTTATCAGAAGGCAACTCATACATTGCATCAGATAATACCGCCTCACAAATAGATCTTAAGCCTCTGGCGCCCAACTCAAACTCTATGGTTTTTTCAACCATATATTCTAAAGCCTTTTTATCAAAACTTAAAGCTATTTGTTCAAACTCAAAGAGTTTTACATATTGTTTAATCAATGCGTTTTTAGGCTCTGTAAGAATACGCAACAGAGCTTCTTTATCTAATTCATTCAAGTACGTATGTACAGGAATTCGGCCAATCAACTCAGGAATGAGCCCAAAAGATTTTAAATCTAAAGGACTCAAATTAGATAATACTTGATTGTCTGATTTCAAGCCTGTTTGAGTAGAACTAAATCCTAAAGCGCCTGTGTTTATTCTTCTAGAAATGATTTTGTCAATACCAACAAAAGCTCCCCCACAAATAAATAAAATGTTTTTGGTGTTTACCTGAATCATTTTTTGGTCAGGATGCTTTCTCCCTCCCTGAGGAGGAACATTTACCACACTCCCCTCAATTAATTTTAACAAGCCCTGCTGCACACCCTCGCCTGAAACATCTCTTGTTATAGAAGGGTTATCACTTTTTCTAGCAATTTTATCTATCTCGTCTATAAATACAATTCCGTGTTCAGCTGCTTTAACATCGTAGTTTGAGGCTTGCAAAAGTCGTGTAAGCACACTCTCAACATCTTCGCCCACATAACCTGACTCTGTAAACACAGTAGCATCAGCTATACAAAAAGGAACATTCAAACATTTGGCAATGGTTTTAGCCAACAATGTTTTACCTGTTCCGGTATGACCTACCATCAGTATGTTTGATTTCTCAATTTCAATTTGATCGTCTAGATTTTGAGAAATACGCTTGTAGTGATTGTAAACTGCAACAGAAAGTGTTTTTTTAGCTTGCCATTGACCAATGATGTACTCATCTAAGAAACGAGTAATATCTTTAGGCTTGTTTTTTGCTAAAAAATCTTCAAAGTCAGCATTAAATTCTGAAGAACTTGCCTTTTCTTGATTGACAATCTTCTGGGCAGCCAACGCACAATCATCACATATATGCGCATCAATACCAGAAATCAGAAATTTCACTTCTTTTCGTTTTCTTCCACAAAAAGAACAGGTATGGGTATTAGAATCTTTAGACAATTACTTTGGCTGACGCATCAATACTTCATCAATCATTCCATAGGCCTTCGCTTCAGTAGAGGTCATCCAATAATCTCTATCAGAATCTTCCCATACTTTGTCATATGACTTACCAGAATGCTGAGCAATAATCTCATACAGCTCTTTTTTCAGCTTTTGAATTTCTCTAGCTGTAATTTCAATGTCAGAGGCTTGACCTTGAGCTCCGCCTAAAGGCTGATGAATCATCACTCTAGAATGTTTCAAAGCCGTTCTTTTACCATCGGCACCTGCACACAATAAAACGGCTCCCATCGAAGCTGCCATGCCTGTACAAATTGTTGCTACATCTGGTTTAATGTATTGCATGGTATCATAAATACCTAAACCTGCATATACGCTTCCGCCTGGAGAATTGATATAGATCTGAATGTCTTTAGTAGCATCTGCTGACTCTAAGAACAACAATTGACCTTGAATGATGTTTGAAACATAATCGTTAATTCCTGTTCCCATGAAAATAATTCTATCCATCATCAAACGAGAGAAAATATCCATAGAAGCTACATTCATTTGACGTTCTTCGATAATGGTCGGAGAAATATAATCATTGTACACAGACATATATTTCTCTAAATGCATGCTGTTTATGCCCAAGTGTTTTGTGGCATACTTTTTAAATTCATTTGGTGGAATCATTTTATTTAAAATTTAAATTTCTTAAATATATTAAATCTCGAGGTTTTTTCTTGTAAAATATCTTCAAATTCAGTGTAGGTCACCTCTTTGTCTTTCAAGGTAAGTTGCTCTCTGAATAATTTAATCACCTTTTGCTCAATTAACTCTGAACGAAGGCGATGCGCTTCTTCTTTATTGCTGAGCATATTTTGTACATAGGTATTTAATTGAGCTTCTTCAGGAACAGGAATTCCGTATTGCTCAAATTGAGTTTTGATCAGGCCTTGAGCATGCTCTTGCAATTCAGAAGACTGAAGTTCAATGCCGTTCTCTTTGACTATTTGATTTTCAACAAGCATCCACCTCATATCAGAGGCAAATTTCTCATAATCTTGCTCTACCTTTTGCTCAGTCATCTCTTTGTTGGTAGCCAGTAACCATTTTTTCAAAAAAGCATCAGGCAATGAAAGTTTCAATTTTTTAATCAAAGCATCCATTACATCTTTTTTGAGTTTTTTATCAGAAAAACCCAACAAGACCTTTTCAAGCTCAAGTTTTGACTTGTCATCAAACTCTTGCTTGCCATTTACCTTGCCTGGGCCAAAAATCTTGTCGTATAATTCTTGGTTTTCTTCAGCGGGTATGACTCTTTGGACAGCAATTACTTGAAGCTCAAATTCATTTGAAATGGTACTTAATTGCTCTTTTGAAACACCTAACATAGCGGCTAAATCAACATCATTCTTAGCCAAATTCTTAACATTTACATGAACGGTATCGTCTTTTTTCAAGCCAATGAGTTTGGCTTTTTCTTTTTTATTTTCAACAAACTCAGTGTAAATGGTTGTTTGTTTGTCAATAGGAGTTTCTGTACCTAATTCTTTTAATCTCACCACAACCATATCTTTCTCTCCTACTTGATCAGAGGGCTCCATTTTACCGTATCTCTTAGTAAGATCTTCGATGTTTTTTTTCATCAACTGATCATCAACTTTGATTTGGTAATTTGTGAATTTTCCAGCACTTGACAAATTTACCTCAAACTTAGGGGAAAGTCCTAACTCATAAGAAAACTCAAAGTCTTTCTCATTTAAAAAGTCTTCGGTTTGGTCTTGGTTTTGAGGTAAAGGATTGCCTAATATATCTAACTCTTTCTCTTCAATATACTTGTATAAAGAGTTGTTGATGAGCTTATTGATCTCATCTGCCTTTACAGATGCTCCATACATTTTATTGAGCATCCCAATGGGCACCTTACCTGATCTAAATCCCGGAATATTAGCACGTTTTTTATAAGATTTTAAAACATCTAGAACTTGTTGCTTATAATCTTGTTCAACAATCTTGAGTTTTAAAACAGCGCCTAAATCGCCTTGTTCATGTTTTGTGATTTCCATTCGCTTAATTTCTTAGATGCGCAAAATTAAGCTTTTTAAATGAAAAAGCCGCTAAGGAAGAAATCCTTAACGGCCTTATAATAAAATTATAAAAAAGTGCTTATCTCTTGATCACTTCTATACTTAAAGACTCTCCCAAAGAAAATGCATCAATGCAATCAATGACCTCTAATCTCA
Source organism: Flavobacteriales bacterium (assembly GCA_020631045.1). Classification (GTDB taxonomy): domain Bacteria; phylum Bacteroidota; class Bacteroidia; order Flavobacteriales_G; family JALEGO01; genus JAHDHZ01. The sequence goes on from JAHDHZ010000002.1 coordinate 88,194, forward strand.
AGTCAACTCCGTTAACATTATTTTCACTAATTTGATTGGTATTTAACACATCTTGAAATGACTCTCTTTGTTGAGCTATCATAAATTTAGCTTTACCATTACCCAAATCTATAATTTCATCGATGACAAAAGATCCGAAATGACCATTTCTTGAAAGTGCAACTTGAGCATCTTGAGAAAAAGCCCCTTGATAATACAACGCTTTTAACCCATTATTCTGATCATTGTTGAACCAATACCAAGACACTCCCTCACGAACCCTATACTCACCCTGAAAAGAACTGTGAAGATGCTTTTCTTTTGGAGCACAAGTAAGTACTTGAGTCTGATTAGTAACGTTTGAAGAAATTGATCTGTCTGCTAAAAACTCTCCGCGTTCTGGCTCACAACTACCAAAACTAAAAATCAAAGAAGAAGCAAAGCATGAAAATGCAATGTGGTATTTTTTATAGTTCATAATAAATGGTTTTGATTTTATTACGAGCTATCTTTAAAAAAGTTACTTTTTTTGCTTCTGTTTTAAAAAATCAGATGAAAAACCAATTACAGATGCGCCACAACTAGGTTTATTTTCACTAAAAGAATATTTAATAAAATAGTTTGAGGTAGCTTTACAAGGAAAAAATATTTTAGAGTAATATCTTTCATGTCCCTTAATATGGTTGGATGCCACTTTTCTGTGGTGATCATCAAAAATGTCTACAACCATTTTATTGCTCACCTCAGATGAATTGGGTAAGGTAATAAGGTAAGTTGTTCCTTTAAAAAAGGTCTTTTTAAACTCAATAGTCTCTCCCCCATAAGTGAACATTTTCTTAGGTAGTAAATAGGTATTTGAGTATTCAAATGTTTTTAATTTAGAAGCACAGAGATTTTCTAAATTTTTTAAATCACTTTCTTTGCATTGAGCAATCAACAAAGAGGCATTCAATACAATAAGTAAAAAAAAGAGTATTCTCATGATCATAACACTATATCTGAACAATAAAACTTCTCAATTTCTCAATTGAGTTTAAAACATCGTTTAATTGCTCATCACTTGCTTGTATAGTGCTTTGTGAGTGATCGGTAATCACAAGAGCATCGGGGTCGTCAACTGAAGGATTCGTCTCATTTTCTGCATAAGTGTGTTGAATTTGAATGGCATCAAAACTCAATTTTAAAAGGTCAAACTGATCGACCAGATTTTTAAATTGGTCTGAAGATTGAGCAAATGGTTTTAAAACCGCAGAGAGATCTTCAATGACAATCTTTTGCTCTAAAATTTTCTCTTTCAATTCATCATTTTTGGTCACCAAGTAAACTTGTCTTGCAATATTCAATGATTCGATAAATCCACCCGTAATCATAAGCACTGCAACATCAGATTTTTGATGGGTATTTAAATATTCTAGCATAAAATCAAAATCTTTAGCCAACACATAAACTAAAGAATCATTTTTATCCATATTATCAGCATAATATTTCATTTTTTGAAGATCAAAAAGTGTAGAGATGTTCAAATCAGAAGTAAGGCCTCTCACAGCTCTGAAATAAGAAAATACATCTTTTAACTTCTTGTGTAGATTAATGTATGCCATATCAGCACTGTACACACCTAAATTGAGTGACTTTTTAAATGTTGAAACATATTCTGAAGATAGATCAACATTGTTTAGAAAATCTTTGTGATAAGCCTCTTCTGATGCAACAATATAAGTATTGATCTCTACTGGAGTCGGAACAGACTTTAAAATATTTGAAGACACTTTTCCGTCAATTAAAGAATCTAAGTCTACATGCACATTTTGCATTTGCTCAGACATTTTACTTTGTTCAGAAGAACTGCAGGCATTAATGCCTAGTAGTAAAAAAGCGTAAATTAAGGGCTTTGTATAATATTTCATAATACAATAATATATAAAGAATGCATATCATCACCCAAAGCACAATCAAATTATACCAAAAAGTATCTATCTGCAAGCCAAAGAAACTTTTATAAGAAGTAAATAAAGGATAGCGTACATTCAAATTTGAAGATGCATATTCTGAATAAATTGGATCTGTTATCTTTTGAACTTTTCTTTTCTGATCTAGATAAGGAAATCGAGCATCAACTTTTTTGACAATATCGTGTACACTCTCATTGTAAAACTGATCTCTAAAATTTCTAAACTCTTGCTTCTTTTGAGCATCAGAAGTGCTTTGGACAATAAAACCTTCTCTTTGCTTGCTGAACAATTTATATTGTTTTTTATAATGAGCATCAATCACTGAGAGTTGCACTTTTAATTGTGATATTTTTTTGCTCTGCTGATCTTCAAAAATACTTGAAATAACTACCGCAGTGTCAATTAAAGCTTCATTTTCAATAAAGTGTTGACTCTTAAGAATGTTATTTTGTACAATTTCTAAAATTGAATCATTTTTACTTTGAGCATATTTTTGAGCAAATGATAGTTTTTTATTCAACTCAGGAATTAAATAATTTGATTTGTAATCAGCTTGTGCGATTTTTTGATCAACCTTATAAAATACCTCTCCCCAAGGGTTATTCTTAAATTGATTAACCATCAAAGCTTCATAAGCCCATCTTGAAGGCATAAATTGAGCTGCTAAAGGCACATCATATCCTCCACCTATAAATTCATTTAACTTTTCATAAGAAAACATCGCTCCGCCCAAAATCATCTGTGGAATAATCAATATTGGAATCAAAATATAAATGGTTACAGCAGAATTGAAGCTTGAAGAAATATTCAAACCAATCAAATTAGAGACACAAAAAATGCTAAAAAAGATCAACCAATAACTCACATACATTGATTTAATCGAAAGAATTGAATTGCCTATCAGCACAAATAAAAGAGCCTGAACAGCAGATAAGGTAAACAATATAGCCAGCTTTGAGAACAAGTAACTGTGTCGAGATAAGTTTAAAAAGCGCTCTCGTTTTAAGATTTTTCGATCCCTAAAGATTTCTTCTGCACTGACAGTTAATCCAATGAAAAGAGACACAACAATGCCCACAAAAATATACGAGGGAATGTTGTCATTTTCTCTAAAAATATAACCACTTGACTGGTAAGGATCTCTTATATAACGAATGATAAATGAGAGAAAAAATGCCAACAAAGGTGCTTCTAAAAGATTGATGAAAACATATTGTAAATTACTCACCTTAGATAAGAAATCTCTCTTTGTGAAAATTTCAAATTGTTTGATTTTTTTTGGTAAATGCAACAACTTAGGAAAACGATCTGAAAAACTTTTAACAGGCCTAAGCATCATGTGTTGCTGAAAATAATCACTCCACTGTTTGGGTGATACTTTTCTTTTTTCAGTTAAGTTGCCGTATTCATCAACCACTTTTGATTCAATGATGTTAAAAATCACCTCAGGGTTTACATTTCCGCAAGTAGGACATTCAGAAACATCGCTATCTACCTGATGATCTAATTTTTTAAAGTAACTCACCGCATCTACAGGATCTCCATAATAGATTTGATATCCACCCACATCAAGAATACAGATCTTATCAAACATTTTATAGATGTCTGAAGATGGTTGATGAATCACAACAAAAATCAATTTACCCTTCAATGCCAATTCACGCAGCAAATCAATCACATTTTCAGAATCTCTTGAAGACAACCCAGAAGTCGGTTCATCTAAAAACATAATGGCCGGCTCACGAACCAACTCTAAAGCGATGTTCAATCTTTTACGCTGCCCCCCGCTAATGGTCTTATTTAAAGGAGAGCCCACTTTCAAGTCTTTTATTTCAAGTAAGCCAAGTGATGAGAGCACTTTAAGAACTGTTTGCTCAATTTCTTGCTCAGAAAAATGACTAAAGCATAGCTTTGTTGAATAATATAAGTTCTGATAAACTGATAAATCTTCAATCAGTAAATCATCTTGCGGAACATATCCAATTACTCCTTCTAAGGCTTCTTTCTTTTTCTGGTGGATGTCAATGCCATTGATTTTAATGGTCCCATCGTTTAACTTATAAGAACCCATCAAAGCATTGAGAAGTGTAGTCTTGCCCGCCCCACTTGCACCCATAATGCCTACCAAGTTTCCTTCATTCTCATGAATCGAAACTCCTCTTAATCCTACATCACCAGTTTTAAACTTGTAGTACAACCCTTTGGCTTGAAACGAAATATGAAATGGATTTTTTTTCTCTAAAATAGAAGAAACTATATCACTATAGTAAAGCGTATCACCTTTGGCAAATCTTAAATTACTTCCTGAAGAAAAGACATAAATTGAATTTGGCTTTAAAGGCAAACCGTTTAAAAATACATCGTTGGCCTGGCCCATAAAGTTTAAAAAGAAAAGGTCTTCTTGAGCCATCAATACAGTTAACTCACCTGAAAAAGCAGTGGTAAAGTTAATTTGGGATCCTTTGTATTTATCAAGTGCCTGAGACTCTTGATTGGCATAAAAAATCAAGCCTTCATAAGTTGTGTTTTCTTCTATTTTTTGAAGTGCAAACGCTTTTATTTTAAGGTTAAGATGCTTTTTGATTTTAAAAGTATCTGCTACTGTAGTAACCAACTCTAATTTTTCTTCTGTAATGGCATCTGTTGACTTTAAGAGCTCATAGAGGCGCACCAAAACAATTACTTTTTGTTTGTAAACTAGTGTTGAGTTAATTTTTTTACAAACGCGCAAAGTTTTGACAGAATCAAGCATTGAAATACGCTTCTTCTTTGCAGGCTTATCACTTTTTTTAGGCTTTATAAATGCATCATATTGCTCGAGATAAACCCCTACTAAGTTTTGATTGAGTTGCTTTTTCAGAAATTCTTCAACAAAATTTCGTTCTAAAAGACTTGCCCCGTCACCTTGCTTGGCAATCAAGGCAAAAAGTTCCATCAACGCTTTTAGAATTTCTTCACTCATAAAATTTTATTAGCTTGCAAAAAGTTTAGCCAATCAAACAAATGTAAAATTTTATGCCAACCCATCGACACGTTTTTTTAAATCATTTAGCACAGACTTCTACAAGCCCTCCAATGTATGAATTCAAAAAGGCAAAAGGTATTTACTTGTACGATAAAAATGAAAAGCCATACATTGACATGATCTCCGGGATTTCTGTGAGTAGTTTAGGCCATTCTAATAAAAAAGTGATCAAAGCTGTTCAGAAACAAGCCAGCGAATCTATGCATCAAATGGTCTTTGGAGAATACATCATCAGCGCTCAAACCAAACTTGCAAAAGAATTAACCAAGCACCTACCTGGTGCATTGCAATCTATTTATCTGTTAAATTCTGGCTCAGAGGCCAATGAAGGGGCTTTAAAACTTGCTAAGCGATATACAAGAAGAAGTAAGATTGTGGCTTTTAAAAATGCTTACCATGGCAGTTCTCATGGGGCATTGAGTTTGATGAGCGACCAATACTATTCAGGAAAATACCAGCCCTTGTTGCCCAATGTTTCATTTGCTGAGTTCAATAAGATTGGCTCATTAGATGTCATTGATGAAAAAACAGCTTGCGTAATCATTGAACCTGTTCAGGCAGAAGCTGGCATTTTAAAGGCCAATAAAAATTTCATGAAGGCTTTGAGAAAAAAGTGCACAGAAAAAGGTGCACTACTTATTTTTGATGAAATACAAACTGGGATGGGTCGAACTGGTTCACTCTTTGCATTTGAGCAATATGGCATCGTGCCTGATATCTTGACTCTAGGAAAAGCCTTTGGTGCTGGCATGCCTCTCTCAGCATTTATTAGCAGTAAAAAAATCATGCAATCTTTGGGCTCAAAACCTATTCTTGGGCACATTACTACCTTTGGTGGTCACCCTGTCTGTTGTGCAGCGAGTCTTGCGGGATTGAAATATCTCATCAAGAAAAATTATACCGATCAGGTAAAGCTAAAATCAAACATGATTGTAAAGCTTTTGAAAAACAATAAAAAAATAAAAGCAATTCGAGCCTCAGGATTACTAATTGGTCTTGAACTAAAAAATAATGAAGTATTGATGCAGGCTATTGATCGGTGTTTTGAAAAAGGATTGATTACAGATTGGTTCTTATACAACAATAAAACAATGCGTTTGGCCCCTCCTCTTACAATTTCTGCAAAACAAATTCAAAAAGCCTGCAAGATTATCAACGAAAGTTTATAATTTTGTGTTGGGTAAGTCCTGTACGACCAGCTCCTACTGAACTCCCCCAGGACGGGAACGTAGCAAGGGTAAGTGGTTGTAGCGGTGCGATGCAGGTAGCTTGCCCATTTTTATTGAAATCATATTTTTAACTACCATGAAAAAAATTGCCTTTTTATTTTTAACTGTCATTTTAATCAATGCATGCAATACAGACACTGTAGATGCAGAAAAACAAAAGCTCTTAGATGATCTAAAAACTTTGAGAACAGAATCTGCTGAGAAAGACTCATCTTTTGCTAAAGTTTTGGGCTATTTTTCTGATATCCAAAACAATTTAAATGAAATTAAAAAAAGAGAAGGCATTGTAAATGAGGTAAGTCTTTCTGGTGATGGACTTTCTGATCAAACAAAAGAAAATGTCATCAGTGACATTCAAGCAATCAATGAATTGTTGGCTGAAAACAAAAATAAAATTGCAGAGTTGAGATCAATTTTAGGTTCAAAAAATAACCTATTAACCTCAAAAGACAACCAAATTTCTGAATTACAAAGCTCACTTGAACAAACTTTGGAAACAATGAATCTTACTGTTCTTCAAAAAGATTCTGAAATTACTTATTTAAAAGAAGGGCTTACCAAGCTCAGAATTTCATACGATTTACTATCTATGGAAAGTGCAGAGAAATCTGAAGTTATTGCTGGTAAGACAGATGCTCTAAATACAGCCTACTATTGTTATGGTACTTACAAAGAGCTTAAAGAAAAAGGAGTGCTCACCAAAGAAGGAGGCTTTATTGGTATTGGCAGATCAACCAAAATGACTAAGAACGCTAACTTAGATTATTTCACCAAAATTGACATTACAAAAACTGATCAGATTGAATTAAACACCAAGCAAATTGAACTGATAAGCAATCATCCTAAGAGCTCTTATGAAATTCAAAGATCTGCTGATGGCAAAAAGGTAGAAAGACTAGAAATTAAAGATGCTCAAGAATTCTGGAGCATTTCTAAGTACTTGATTATTAAGGTAGACTAATAATTATCTATTGATAATGTTAAAAGGCAATTTTACAATTGCCATGTAATCTTCTCCTGCTTCAATCATGTCGTCATCATTTTGATCTGCGACCCAGTCAATCAAAACTTTTGAGATAAATCCCTCATTCTGAAAACGGGCGAGCTTTAAAAAGATGTCTAGTAAGAACTTTGAAGAATTCGAATTGAAGTACTCTAAATCGACTTTTAAATTAAACTCTTGGTCTTTATATCCTTCTTTGAGCGTATCTAAAAAAGCGATGACAGGCTTATAAAAACTCATTGAATCTTCAGGAACAGACTTGCCTGAAATGAAAGCAGTTGACTTATTTAAATCAATCAATACCTCAGGAGTTGAATAGGTTGGTAATATGTGTAGTACTTTTTCCACAAAAAAGGAGAATATTATTATTATTTTTGAGCCTGCTTCAATAATAAGAAATTAATTATTCATAAAACCTACAAAAAACCTAAAAATTGAAAACTCCAAACATAATTCTTCACGCACTCTCACTCATTTGTATTGCTTATTTATTTTTTTCTAAGCCAAAACAAGCTCAAGAAAATAAAATTGACTCAGTACATCCAACAAATCAAGAAAGCTTAAAAATTGCCTACATCAACGTTGATTCCATTGACAAACACTTTATTATGATTCAAGATTTAAGTAAATCCATCGAAAAAAAACAAAAATCATTTGAGTATCAGTTTCAAAATAAAGTGAAAAAATTTCAAGAAGATCTGACGAAATTTCAAGAACAAGCAAAATTTCTCACTCAAGAGCAAGCACTTGAACAACAAGCTGAATTGGCTCAAAGAGAGCAAACGATCTTACAGTCTGAACAAGTATATGCAGAGAAATTGTTAAAAATGAAAGAAGAAAACCAATCTAAACTTTACCAGGCAGTTCAAGATGTGATCAAACAAATCAATGACTCCACTGAGTTTGATCTAGTCTTGAGAGTAGACCAAAGTATGAGTAGTGTATTTCATGCCTCTGATTCACTTGACATTACCACACAGGTACTCTCCAGGCTCAATCAATCATATTTAGGATCAAAAAAATAAAATTCTTAGCTAAAAATTCATTTTTATGTTTATTTCAAAAAAGAAGAAACAAGAGAACATCATTGAATACATCTTGTATATGTGGCAAATCGAAGATTTAATTCGATCTTGCAATTTTGATATTGGCTTAATTGAAAAAACAGTGATTGAAAAAAGCCCCTATTCAGATCAAGAAAAACATCAACTAAAAGAATGGTATCTTGACTTAATGCATGGCCTAGAAGCAGAAAACAAACAAGATAAAGGACATTTGAACCAAATTAATTCTATTGTTGATGAAATTGAGAAAGTACATCATTTCTTGATCAACATCAAACAACACAAAAGCTATCATAAACTTTACATCAAGACTGCTCCCCTAATCAATGAATTGAGAAAAAAAGGTGAATATGCTCAAAGCTCAGAATTGAATATCTGTTTAGAATTTATTTACGGTTACCTTTTATTAAGACTCCAAAATAAATCAATCAGTAAAAGTACAAGTGATGCCTTAAAACTCATCTCTATTTTTTGTTATGATTTGGCAGAAAAATATAAAGACTACAAGCAAGGATATTTAAGTATTTCTGAAGCACAAAAAAATTAAATCAAATGATTAGACCTCTCTTATTTATCTTGCTATTGACGAGCTTCTTCTTTTCAAGTGCTCAAAGTACCATACAGTCTTATGAAGATTTTTGGGACGAGCAACAACAAAAACCAAAAAGTAAAGGCCTCTATAAGTTCGGATTCGAACACGGCCAGTGGCTCTATTGGTATAAAAATGGTCAACAAGAAGAAATCACCCACTATGATTTAGGTGAGTTTCATGGTGCACACACTCAATTTTATGAAAATGGACAATTGAAATTGCAAGGTTTTTTTCATTTCAACAAGCCAGATAGTGTATTGAAAGAATGGTACGAAAATGGTGCTTTAAAACGAGAGGGGGTCTATGAGAAAGCTCAAAAAATTGGACTTTGGAAAACCTACTTTAAAAATGGATCTATCTCTCAAGTATTAGATTACAGCGATTCGACTCAAGTGCAAAGAATAAGTTGTTTTGATCTAGAACAAAATCAAACCCTCAGTCAAGGTAACGGAGTATGTTATAAGTATGAAAATCAGAAATTAGCGCAAAAAATAAGCTTTAAAAATCATAAAAAAAATGGCCCTTATACTGAATATTATGCGAATGAAAAAGTACTGTCTACGGGTGATTACATCAATGATTACAAGCATGGAGTTTGGAAATTTTTCTATTCAAACAACCAACTTAAAAGGCTTAGAACTTATAAAAATGGCGTAAAAGACGGAAGAGTTAAAGAATACAGCAAAACAGGTCAAATACTTGTTGAAGGAGCATATAAAAATGGTAAAAAGCAAGATTTATGGACCTACATCAGACCTAATGGCGACACAGATATGGTTGGATTTTTCACCAATGACTTACAAGAGGGCAAATGGAAATATTTCTACTCAAATGGAAGTGTTGAATCAATCGGCTTTTTTAAACTCAATCACAGAGATTCTGTCTGGAAGTATTGGTACCCTACAGGCGAACTATGGAAAGAAGGAAGCTTCTCAAATGATGTGAAGCATGGTCAGTGGACTACATTTTTTGAAAATGGCAATAAAGTACAGCAAGGATCCTATAAAAACGGGAAAGAGCATGGATTATGGGAAAGTTGGTATGCATCAGGTCAGCCAAAAGATCAAGGTAACTTTGACCAAGGTAAAATGATTGATCAATGGATCGGATACTTTGAAAACGGCAAGCTAAACTATCAAGGCACTTACAATAAAAATCAAAAAAAAGAAGGTAAGTGGGAGTACTTTTTTGAAAACGGATCAAAAAGAAATACCATTGAGTATAAAAATGATCTAAAACAGGGTCTATATGTAAGTTATAGCAATACAGGTAGAAAAATTGAACAAGGACATTATCAAAATAACCTTAAAGAGCTTACATGGAACTACTACTACCCTTCAGGACAACTGATGAGAGAAGAACATTATAAGAACAATAAATTACACGGGACTTCTAAAAATTTCAAGCAAGGGGCTCAACATCCAGAAAGAGTTCTGAATTATAAAGATGGGGTTTTAGATGGCAAAAGTTCTTTTTATGACAAACAGGGTGAAAAAATCAAAGAAGTTGAATACAAACTGGGCAAATCTGTAAACCAAAAAACATTTTAAGCCTTTATTTTACCAAGAACTTTTTAGCATTTACTTTTTGATCTTTTTGATCAAAAAACTCAATAAAATACATCCCTTGTTGGAGGGCTAATTCAATTGAATGGTTCGGATTATCAATTACCTGAACGACCCTTGCAGAAAGATCTAAAATGCGCGCTTTGCTGAGCTTTATATTTGTTTGAATATTTAAGACTCCTGAACTAGGGTTTGGATATACTTTGATATCTGTTTCAGTAAATCTTTGTTCACCTGAAAGCGGATAAGGAATCTGATTGATGTACTGCACTAAAATAAGCATCATCTCATCATCTGTTGTCAATCCCCAATCAACATCTTGAGTGCCAGAATTATTGTATGTCGCTCTGTGAATTAACCCATCATTTGGGTGGATGGTTAAAAAATTATCGTTGAAATAACGTACTGGAGGATGCTCATAATCGTAAAAGCCAATATTTTGGGTATAATCAGGATCAAAAAAACCTTCGTACACCTGATCTCCCAAAGATCCATCTGAATTTCTCAAAAAGATATCATAGTCTTTTCCGTATTTGTGGGTGTGGGTACTCAATAACCACACATGAATAGAATCACTTCCTCCGGGAATAAAAGTTCCTTCAAAGGTGTGATCTTGATTGTCTGCTGGAATCAAAAAATTAGTGAGCGGATAAGGCAAGGGTGCTTCGGGGTGGGTGATCAATTCAGTAATCATCTCAATTGTATTTGATTGACGCTCTGAAAAATAAATATTTGCATACACTTCTGTTCTTAGAACTGAATCAGGATGATAATTCTTTACATGATAATTGAGGTCTAAAAATGGGTTAGGCTCCCAGAAGTACCCTGTACCTTCAGGCAATTGCATGTCTCTTGAGTTTTGCCAAGTTGCTACTTGGTCTGCTCCTGAAATTGCTAGATCAATCAAACTACTCACTACCCTAGCCTCGTCAAGTTGATTGTTCGCCGCATTTTCATTCTCAAATTTGTCTAAGATAAAATGATGTGAATAATCGTCTAAAAAACCTTCAATACGCGTGACTTCTGACTCATAGGGAATGTCTAATTGTACTTTTTTTCGGTATTCAATCTCATCAAATGGTGCTAAAAAAATTGGTCCGAAATAGATTTGTAATCCTTCAGTAGGTAAAGGCTTGGGGGGAGGAGCAACCAAATTGATTCCTCCATCTGTATAATATTGTTCAATAAGTTGATCTTCTAGAATAGTTCCTGTTTGAGCAGCTCCTTTATTGATCCACGCGTAAATTAAATCTCGATCTCTTGCACTTAAAGGCTGATTAGGCGGCATTTGACCAGCTTCAAGCAGATCAATATTCATGTGCTGAAATTGGCCACTGTTTATTTTTCTCATCAAAAAACTCTTTTCGGGATACCCTTTTGAGATGTAGCTGAATCCTTTTTGAGTTGCATAACTATTTTGAACCTGACCATTGATTAACTGATCGTACAATGCACTTTCTGAAAGGTCAAGATTCAAACCACCTTGAAGTGCACTACTGTTGTGACAGGCCGTGCAATTATTCTGTAAAATATTGTAAACCTTTTGATATGTAGACTGAGCGTTTACAGTAAAGTTAAGCCCCAAAAAAAGTGAAGCAAAAAAAGCGTTTTTCATTTGTTCGATTTGAGTATCTAATATAAATAAATAGATTCAAAAACGAACAATGAAATCTTGTTTAGAAAGATTTTTGTTTACAAAGACAATCCCCATAAAAAATAGGTCTATACTCATGGTTACCTGTTTGTCTTTTTTGATGTCTTTCCAAGCTTTTCTCATTTGACTAGACCAATTAATATCATCAAACACAACAATGCCGTTTTTAGATAAATAAGGTTTTATCATATTAAAATAGCGCATTGTTGGATCATAAGCATGATTGCCGTCAATAAAAATAAAATCAAATGATTTTGTCTGTTGAAAAACTTGAGGGAGTATTTGGTCAAACTCTCCACATATAGATTGAATATTCTGTAGCTTTAATTTCTTAAAATTATCTTGAGCAAGAGCATGAATGTTTGAGTCTCC
>JAHDHZ010000002.1:100728-102057 GCA_020631045.1 Flavobacteriales bacterium
TCTTAAATCTTCAATCTCTTGAATAACAGTTGAAGCTGATTGATTTAAAACCTGCGTGTAAAAGTCATACAAAAAAGGAGAATGTGCTTGGTAAACTCGTTTTGAGACAATTAAGTACCTCAAATAGTACCATCCCATCATTAAACGAGAATAAAACACTTTGAAAAGAGTCAAGAATTAAACTTGTTGGTCAAATTTTTTAAATCTTTGATCTCTTTGAGCTTCTTTTTTGTATGCAATGGAAACTCTCCTCGCATCATCCAAGCATAATAACCAGGATCTTCTTCTAATACTTGAACAATAGGCTTTCCTTTATGCTTGCCAAAATTAAAAACTGGAACGTTTTCTTCATTGTAAATAAACCTTCCTGCAAAATCAAAATTCTTACTGTTTGAAGAAAACTCAGATAAAAACTCAATACTGTTTTCTAATTCATCGTATTTGTCAAGTTGAGCTTCTAGAACTTCTAATGTAGCATCAATATCAGCACTTGCAGAGTGTGCATTTTCAAGCTCCTTACCACAATAAAACTTATAAGCAGCCACGAGTGTTCTGCGCTCAAGTTTGTGAAAAATAACTTGTACATCGACAAGCTGTCGGTTTTCAAAATCAAAATCAATGCCTGATCTCAAAAATTCTTCTGCCAACAACGGAACATCGTATCTATTTGAATTGAAACCTGCGATATCTGCATGTCCTATAAAATTGATGATTTGTTGAGCAACATCTTTAAATGTAGGCAAATCTTGTACATCTTTATCGTAAATACCGTGTACTAAAGATGCTTCTAAAGGAATTGCAACTGTAGGGTTAATACGCCCTGAAAGTACACTTCTTTCATTTGACACATCTACTTTTAAAAAGCTGTACTCAACAATGCGATCGTTTGCTACACTAACGCCTGTAGCTTCAAGATCAAAAAAGACGATTGGTTTTTTCAGATGTAATTTCATACCCCTATTATTCTAATGACCAAAGTTTTACATACTGAAAGGTCTCGTACAACCTTACATTAAATGCATCTTTTTTGTAATCTGGCCCTTGTACCAAATAACTGATGTTTGCCAACTGAATTTTATTAGCATTTACACCTTTTTTGACAAGTTCTTTGACCAACAAATCTTTTGCTTTGTATGCTCTAGTTCTGGCCAACTCATAATTTGATTTAAACGACTTTGTAGGCACTTTAGAGGCCCCTGATTCAATGGCTATTTTCAAAGTGCCATTTGCTTTATAAATCTCATAAGCATCATTGATAAACTGAACAAACTCTTTGTCTGTAGTAGGAATTTGATTTTTATTATACCCAAAGTTTGTTTTGTAAGCAAT
>JAHDHZ010000003.1:0-10336 GCA_020631045.1 Flavobacteriales bacterium
AGGATTATTTCATGATCCTATACGCATCCAAGGTCAACATAAAAAGCAGCAAAGCGTTGCTTTGCACTTTTACATTTGTGCTGAGCTCCCTTAAGCTGTCGCTTAGAGGCACTCAGTACAAATGCAAAAGCCACACATTCGTGTGGCTTTTTAAGCTCTTGTGATCGCGATAGGATTCGAACCTATGACCGTCTGCTTAGAAGGCAGATGCTCTATCCAGCTGAGCTACGCGACCAACAGGAGCGCAAATTTAGAAGAAAAAACATATATAAACAAAAAATCATGAGCTTGTTGTTCAGATAAAATCATATCTTGCCAGTATGTTAATCTTGGCATTACTCTTGGCTTTGTTGGTGGGCTTTACAATGGGCTTACTTGGAGGAGGGGGCACTGTACTTACTGTTCCGATCTTAGTATATATCGCAGGTTTTTCAGTGCATACAGCTACAGCATACTCACTTTTTTCAGTGGGTCTTGCCGCGCTGGTAGGGGCCTTAAGATTTTTTCGATCAAAGCTCATAGATTTCAAAGCCGTTTACTATTTTGGAATTCCTTCAATGATCTCAGCGTATGCATTTAGAAGTTATGTGTTGCCTAAAATTCCTGATACGATTTTCAGTATTCAAGATTACCTCATTTATAAAGAGACCATGATTATGGTGCTCTTTGCTGTTCTAATGGTTGCAGCTGCTTTGGTGATGCTCAGAGGCATTCAAGTGAATAGAAAACTGCAAGATAAATATGAGGTATTATTCTTAATTTCAGAAGGAGCAGTTATCGGCGCCCTTACAGGCATCGTGGGTATTGGTGGAGGGTTTCTGATTGTGCCTTCGCTCGTTTTTTTTAGAGCAAGAACCATGCAGTCAGCTATAGGAACCTCTTTGCTGATTATTTTTTTAAATGCAAGCACAGGTTTTTTAAGCGACTTACTGCTGGGTTTGAAAATTGAATGGCCATTTTTATTAACATTTACCCTTTTAGCTTCAATCGGAATATTAGTAGGTACTTGGCTTTCAAAAAAGATTAGCAACAAAAACCTTAAGCGTATTTTTGGCTACTTTATTCTTATTTTATCGATCTATATTTTTATTAGAGAATTTCTTTTTTAATCGTCTTTGAATATGCAACTTTGTTTAAAACAAAGTGTCTATGTCAATTTTAGAGGTATTCGAAACAGGAAAGCATAAAGAAGAAAAAGCACACATCAGAAATCTAATTATGATCGCCAAAGCTGATGGAGAAGTTGATGAAAAAGAACTTGCTTTTATTGAAAAAATGGCATTGAAGTACAATGTTTCATCAGAAGAAGTAAAACAACTTTGCGATCATCCTGAGCAAGTTTCAATACATCCGCCAGTCAGTAAAGATGAACGTTATCAGCGTATGTTTAATCTTTCAAAAATGGCAGCAGCAGATGGAGTACTTGAATTTCACGAAATGGCTCTTCTAAGAAGGTACGCTTTGGGTATAGGTTTTACTGTTGATCATTTAGAGCAAGTCGTGCAATGCTTTGCTAAAGCAGCTTACGATCAAATTTCATTAGATGAGGTTTCAATTTCTGTAGATGAAATTTTAGGACTAGCATAGAAACATGCAGGGCAATCAGCTCATAGAAGCGTTTTCTCAGACCAAAACATTTCATCTTGCTTCACAAGCCCTTCACAAAAATCAAAACATTTACGCATCAAACCTAGTAGCTAGCGCTCGAGGTTTTTTTGCAGCCAGTTTTTATCAAACAACTGAGCGTCACCAAGTATACATACTCAACACAAAAGACGAAGCGGCGTTTTTCTACAATGACCTTGTTGCTTTAATGGGGCAAGAGCATGTTTACTTCTTGCCACACCTAACAAATTACGACTTTCAGCAGCATCCAAATCAATCTGAAAATCAACAAAGAAGCGAGGCCTTAAACATACTTTCAAGTACTGTTAATGCTAAAATTTTGGTGACTTACCCACAAAGTATTCAATCAAAGTTTCCTGAAGACAGATCTATTGATGAGCAATCAAAAACCCTTGAGGTGAACGGTGTTTACAATATTGATGATTTAATTGATTGGTTGGTTGCTCAAGATTTTACCCACGAAGATTTTGTGTTCTCCCCTGGACAATTTTCTTTAAGAGGAGGTATTTTAGATATTTATTCATTTGCTTATAAATATCCTTTTAGAATTGAGTTGTTTGACCAACAAATTGAGTCGATTAGAAGTTTTAATCCCGAAGATCAGCTCTCGGTTAAAACCTATCAGAAGGCAAAATTTTTACCTGATTTACAAAAAATTAAGCTTGATAAGTATTCGGTCAATTTTTTTGAAAAGCTTTCTGATGCTCCACTTGTATTTGTTCAAGATTTTTCTTTTGTAACTCAACGCATTGACCATCTTTATGAACAAGCTCAAAAAAAACATGACTCAGAACTTAAGGTTGACTATTTTTTGGCAAGTGCCCAGCAAATCACAGATCAACTTTTAAATTATACGCTGTGTATTTTTGAGCAAAACGATGCACTTGCTTTTGAAGTTTTTGAGCATGATTTTGACACAAAACCTCAATTGGTCTTTAAAAAGCAATTTGATTTACTGGGCAATACTTTAAAAGAAAATACTGCAAATGGAATTCAGAACTTGGTGTTTTCACACAATCCAAAACAAATTGAACGTCTTTATTCAATTTTAGAAGACTTGAAGGTTGAGCCCTTTTTTAAGCCTTGTTATTTCGCTCTTTCGGGTGGATTTATGAGCCCATCTTCGAAGATTTCGTGTTTTACAGATCATGAAATCTTTGAGCGATTTCACAGATATAAACTAGATGAGATCCACAAAAAATCAATTAGAGCCAAGAGTCTGAAAGATTTAATTGCCTTACAAAAAGGCGATTATGTGGTGCACGTCAATCATGGTATTGGTGTTTTTGATGGACTTCAAATTGTAGAAAGTGCTGGTCAGAAACAAGAGGCCATTCGCTTAATTTACAGAGATAATGATTTGTTGTACGTCAACATTCATTCGCTACATAAAATCTCTAAATATGCTTCAAAAGAGGGCAAAACACCTAAGCTTGAAAAGCTGGGCACGAAGAATTGGGCTATTAAAAAAGCCAAGACCAAAGCAAGAGTAAAAACCTTAGCTTTTGATTTGATTAAGTTGTATGCTAAGAGAAAGGCTCAAAAAGGATTTGCTTTTGCTCCTGATAATTATTTACAAAGAGAGCTAGAAGCAAGTTTCATGTTTGAAGATACTGAAGATCAGTTTAAGGCAACCCAAGCGATCAAAGAAGACATGCAGGGGGGGTATCCTATGGATAGATTGGTGTGCGGAGATGTGGGTTTTGGTAAGACCGAAGTTGCAATCAGAGCTGCTTTTAAGGCAGTATGTGACTCAAAACAAGTGGCTGTTTTAGCTCCTACAACCATACTTACACTACAGCATTTTAAAACCTTTGAACGTAGATTGAAGGAATTTCCTTGTAGGGTTGATTATTTAAACCGCTTTAAAACAGCTCGTCAAAAAAAAGAAACGCTAAAAGCTTTGAAAAATGGTGAAATTGATATCATCATAGGAACACATGGTCTAGTTTCAAAGCAAGTTGAATTCAAAGATTTGGGTCTGTTGATTATTGATGAAGAACATAAGTTCGGGGTGGGGGTAAAAGATAAACTAAAAACCTTGAAAGTGAATGTCGATACCTTAACCTTAACGGCAACACCCATTCCAAGAACCTTGCAGTTTTCATTGATGAACGCCAGAGACATGTCAATCATGAAAACTCCTCCCGTGAATAGGCGGCCAGTGCAGACCAAATTGATGAGCTTCAATGAAGAACAGATCAGAGAGGCAATTTTACACGAGGTAAGCCGTGGGGGGCAAGTCTATTTCATTCACAATCGCGTAAAAAACATCAATGAAATAGCAGCTATGATTGGGCGATTGTGTCCTGGTGTTTCTATTTGTATTGGGCACGGGCAAATGAAGCCTGAGCAACTTGAGAAAATCATGCTTGATTTTATGGACGGTCAGTACGATGTATTAATTGCTACAACCATTGTTGAGTCTGGCTTAGACATTCCGAATGCCAATACCATCATCATCAATACAGCCAATATGTTTGGGCTGAGTGATTTGCATCAGATGCGTGGTAGGGTAGGGCGTTCTAATCGTCAAGCATATTGTTATTTGATTTCACCTCCACTTTCAACAATTTCTTCAGATGCACGAAAACGTTTAAAAGTGATTGAGCAATTTTCAGACATAGGCAGTGGGTTTAACATTGCTATGAGAGATTTAGACATTCGTGGTGCTGGTGATTTATTAGGGGCAGAACAGTCAGGTTACATTTCTGATATAGGCTTAGATACTTATCAGAAAATCTTGAACGAGACCATTGAAGAGCTTAAAGAGAATGAATTTAAAGCTTTGTTTGAAAAAGAGCTTCAGCAAAAAGAAAGCTTTGTTGACGACTGTGCCTTAGAGACAGATCAAGAGCTACTTTTCACTACAGATTATATCAATAATGTCAATGAGCGCCTAGCTCTTTACAAAGAATTGTCAGAGGTTAAAAATCAAGAGCAACTCACAGCTTTTAAATTACAAGTAACCGACCGTTTTGGCATCATGCCTGAGCAGGCAGAAAATTTATTGAAATCAGTAGAGCTAAAGTGGTTAGGCATTCGCTTAAACTTTGAAAAAATTACTTTAAAAAAGAACACTCTGTACGGATCATTTATTTCAAACCCAAGTTCTACATTTTATTCATCAGGTCGTTTTGCTAGATTCATGTATGCGATTCAGCAACAAAAAAATGTGCAGCTACTTCAAAAAAATGAGCGTTTACGCATTAAGGTAGAGCATGTAAAGACTGTTGATCAGGCTCTTTTGGTGTTGAGAGTGTTTATAGATGTAGCAAGCTGATAGCTTGTTTTTAAGACTCCAATGTTTATATTTCATTTGATTGGTCTGTTTTGATTTAAAAATCATGCTTAGTTTTAAATAAATCAAAACACAATATTATTATGGCTTTTAATTTACTTATTATTGCGCTAAGCGCCTTTATTCCTTTGGTAGTTGGATTTATATGGTATCATCCAAATGTTTTAGGAAAAGCCTGGATGCAGGCAAATAAATTCACTCAAAAAGATGTAGAATCAGGAAATATGCCTTTGATTTTGGTATTGACCTATTTTATGAGTTTTTTGATGGGTACTGTAATTACGTTTTTAGTGATTCATCAGAATCATCTATTTTCAGTTTTTGCAGATGTTCCTGCAGCATCTGAACAAGGCACAACTTTGAATTTATATATTTCAGAATTTATGAGTAACTATGGGAACAAGTTTAGAACTTTTGGTCATGGAGCTTTTCATGGGCTTTTTACGGTAGTGTTTTTTGTATTACCAATGATTACAATCAATGCTCTATTTGAGAGAAGGGGTGCTAAATACATTTTTATACATGTTGGGTACTGGTTGATCAGTATTTCTTTAATGGGAGGAGTACTTTGCCAATTTTCTTAAAAGAATAGTTACATAAAAAAAGGCCTTGCAGAAAAATCTGCAAGGCCTTTTTTTAAGATTTTATATTCTTAGTTATTTAAGAATAATTTGTAGTCAAATCCGATATAATCGTAATCGTCATTGAGTGTGTACTGCATATCTTCAACTTTGATAAGTGCATAATGCCCTGTATTTCTAATTTTGGCAACATATACTTTACCATATTCTACGTTTGAAATAGTTGTAGAGCTTACTGCTTGATAGTTGTTAAATAAAGCAACAACTTCATTGTACTCTTCAGTGCTGCCGTATTCAACTGGAGTTATCTCAGCAAATACAGTTCCGTTTAATGAAGTCCACTCTTCATAAAAGTCAGGGATTGGTGTTCCTATAGGAGTTGTGTTTACCATATCTTTACCACCATCGGCATCAGTGATGTACAAGCTTTGGTGGGCTAATAAATCCCATGCTCCTGCTTTATCTCCATCCATGTTCCAAAGAATCCCTGTATGTGTAGAGAAAGCAGCTCCATTGTTGTTTGATCCTGAAGAAGGATTTGCAGGTGCAGTTCCGTTCGGATAGTAATCAGCACTTACAACAGTATTGCCATTGCCTCTTTTTGCTCTAGCAGTTAATCTATTGCTTCCGTTGCCTAAAGACCAAACAGTTTCAGTGATTCCGTAGCTCACATAGTCTGTTTCTTCAGAAAGCCATCCACCCCCAACTTCTGAAAAGTAAACAGGAGTTCCTGGGTAGGTAAATCCAAAGTTATCAACGACTTCGACTTCCATATTTTTGTTGTTGAAGGTTGATCCTGGGCCTTCTGTAAAATTGATGGCGTAAGGAAATTGATACATTGTAAATTCAGGTCCTTCAAATGTGTTGCTGTAGTTTGGTAACAGTCCACTTAAAATTGAAGTTCCTGCAAAAGCATACATGTAGGTATTGATTCCCGCGTAATAGTATCTATCTTGAGTCGTTGTGTTGTACTCAGCTCTAACAGATCCTCTCACAGTAGGTCTTACCTTAGCATTGGCAACTCCGTACAAGCTCACGCTTACTTCAGGGAAAATTCTTACAGCTGCATTGAAAGGCTTGTTCGGGTTAAAATCATTGAACTCAAAAATTTTGTCAAAGTCATTGTCAAAAGAATTGTTCCAACCATATCCACCAATGTATTCTAAGTTGGCATCAAAGCTGTTGTGAAAACCAAATGTTGCAGAAAAATCAAGCGGAGTAACATTGTAAATGTACTTTGCGATTAGTTTTACCTTGAAAGTTCCGACAATTGGCACTTCAATATTTAAGTAAGGAATCTGAATATTTTCATTAAAGGCCATTGTCTGTGAATAAAGCGTCTTTTGCTTTTCATTGATTTGACCAATCACATCACTAGAAAGATTGATGGTGTACTCAGCTCCGAAGGTTGAATTGTCGCTTCCAAACTGAAAGTGATCAATTTGTCCGCCGTTGAAATCAAGATCATAAACCATGTTGGGCTCAAAGAAGAAATTTCCGTCTTCTAGCTTAAATTCTACTCCGTTGTCATCAAAAAGTGTGAACTCAGGAAGGTCAACATCAAAATTTAATGAGCTGGTTTTTCCTTTTCGGCCTTGTAGGTTATTAAAATCAATTTGAATGTTTCCGTCTGTAAAGACATCTGTAAGTGTACCTTGAGTGGTTCTAATTGTTAAGGTGCTACCTTGTTGTTCAACGCTTTCAATAATTCTTAAATAACCATCTTTTGTTTGACCAATTACTGGAACGCCTTGTTTGAATAGTGTTAGATCAACATTTTCAGAAAGTATGTCATATTTGTAAATACCATTTTGCAAGTCTTGATCACCACTAGTTAACTTCATTTGAGTAGAATCAATTACAATAAGTGATTCGTTTATTTTTACTTCAGAGTTGCCAACATTCTGATCATCTTTTTTACAAGAAGACACAAAAAATAAGGCGATTGATAGTGAGAAGAGTAATTTTTTCATGTTTGCAAAATTTAATTTTGGATTGCTAAACTATAGAAAAATTTTCTCTTCACCAATAACTAGGATCGTTGCTGTGTTAAGTTAATGTTAACAAAATAGGATTAAATGGCGAAATATTATTTTGAGTTAAACCAGCTTCTAGTTGAATGTTTGATAAGAAATTGTAAAGTAGTCAAAATCGTCATTTGCAGTATGCTCAATGCTTTGAATGGTAAAGACAATGTAGGTTTCTTGATTTCTTAGTCTACCTATAAAGTGTTGTTGAACTTGAAGGTTTGAAATGATTGAGGATGCTGTGTTTTGTTTTTGGGAGTATAGAGAAGTAGCAGAGGTGTGATTTGTGACTGAATTAAACTCAGAAAGAGAAATTTGGCTATATGTTGATCCGTTTAAACTTTCAAGCTCTAATTCAAAAGCATTATCATTTACACCAATGGGAGTGGTGTTGGCTAAATCTTTTTGAATATCTGGATCATTTAAAAACATTTCTTGATGCATCAGGCAATCCCAAGCGCCAGCTACTCCAGTGCCATCCATATTGTATATTTGAGCTGTATATATTGTTGAATTCACATCAGGGCAAGGTATACAATCACCACCGCAATCAATACCAGTTTCATTGCCGTTTTGTATTCCGTCAGAACAATTCGGTGCATTGTCGGTCAAGATTGATGCGTGTATGGTTTTTGAATCAATAGTTTGACCATAAGAGTCTTTAATTTCTACCAAAATTGATTGAGCTCCGCTTTGTCCGAGTGTCCAATTAGTTTGAGCATTCCCTAAAAGGTTTGTTTTTTGAGTGGTGTTTGTCAAAGATCCTCCACCCAAAACAGAAAAATAAGTATTAACGCTTGGCAATGGATTGCCATAGCTGTCAGTTACTTTAATTTTAATCGGCTGGTCTAAAGTTGAAGAGTGATTTGCACTTTGATTTTGACCACCTTCAATTTCAATCATGGCTGGCAGTTTACAAATACTTTTTTTTGATCCATTAAATTGATAAAAATAGTTTTGGTCTATAAAATTGAAAATTTTTGCTTTGATGCCGGTTCTTAAAAAAGTTTTTACTGAAAACTCTAAATCAAAGTCACTAGTAGCATAATTAAAGCCAGCTTCAAGGTCAGCAGATAAAGTTGGTTCTATGTATGGACCAGTTACACCAAATATCTTGGTGTTGATTACAGGAACTAAACGTAGGTAAATATTTGTGTAAAGTTGTGGTGAAAAATGAAAGTCTTGAAAATTGTTTTCACTTTCATAATCAAAATATGGGTCAAAACTTTTGTTTTCATATTTTATACCTGCACTAAAAGATCGTTTGAGGTTTATGTTAAAGTCAAGACTCATAGGGTAAATATAGCCTGATAACCTGGCTTGAAGTACAAATTCAGATACAGTGACAATTGGAACGGGACCAGCCCACATTACTGAGATTTTCTTAATCGGTTTGTGTAAGTTTTTTGCTGGTGGATTTAAACCAGGAATGTTAATATTTGCTGCGGCAAATACATCATAATCTAACTCTATTGAAGAACCTTGGGTGCCAAAGTTTAGATAATTTATTTGATTATCATCAAGGTCAATATCAAAAGTTGCGTTTAAATCAAACTTTAATGACCCATTTTTGATTTGAAGCCATGTTAATTCATTGCCTTGTAGTAAAAAGGCATTAGGTAAATCGATCTCAAAAGTGTAATTGTTATTAGTTTTTGCATTTACATCTAATTCGTCAAAGAGCTTTTTTGAAAAAGAAAGTTTTTTAAAAGACTCTTCAATTGTGGCTTGTGAAGTGTTTAAGTAAAAAACATTATTTTCAAAGTGTGTTGAGTGGATGTGTTTTAGAAAGCCTTCTTTCTGATACCCTAAAATGATTTTTCCTGTTTGGATTTCATCTCCTTTGCATGAGCTACAATTTATTTTGTAAATGTTATCTGCCAAATCACTTGAATCGCTTATTAGTTTGAAAATATTTGAATCTAGAACAATGACATGATCTTCAAGAACTGCATTTTGATCATATTCTTTAGTAAGTCGATCTTTTGTACAGCCAATTAACAAAGTCATGACCAATAAAACAATAAATACAATAAATCTTGACATTAAATTGACTTTGCCCCTACTTACGAGCCAGAGATTAAAATTGTTTTATTTTTTCTTGCGAATAGGCTTAATTTTTAGGCCAATCATCAATTTTAAACGGTATTCGTTCCAAATGAAGTTGTAGAGAGCTACAGAACTTAGGCGTAAAAAACGATGTTCAAAAGCAGAACTTATTAGAAAATTTGCCAAGTAGGTATTGCCTGTTGCAAGATTGTTATGATAAATGAAAAAATTGTTCCACCGATTATAATCAATAGAAATTCCTGGAGCAAATTCAAATTTTTTATTGTCAACTAACCTCACTAGTGTTGAAAAACCATAATAATGCTCTCTTACTTTTGAATTTGAAAACCTACTGTAATTTAAACCAAGGCTCAATTTACTATTTGTAGGGATATATATTTGAGCAGATTGCCCTGCAAAACCCTGAGAGATGTTAAAGTCAGCTCCTAAATTAAGTGCAACATTTCTGTATTGAGTAAGCAGAGTAAAACTGTTAAGAATGCTGAAGAATATTAGTGTAAATCTTAT
This sequence comes from Flavobacteriales bacterium, assembly GCA_020631045.1. Lineage (GTDB taxonomy): Bacteria > Bacteroidota > Bacteroidia > Flavobacteriales_G > JALEGO01 > JAHDHZ01. The sequence continues at coordinate 10,113 of JAHDHZ010000003.1, forward strand.
CATTTAAAAGTCGTGTGAGTTTGGTTGATATTTTATTCAAATACCTTCTTTTTTGATAACCCATTGCCCATGAAATTCCTGAAACAACATTGGTTAAAAATACTTCATCTGAATTCAATAAAAAAGGCTCATCAATACTGCTTTCAACAACTGAAATGTTATTTTTCTGACATAGTTTAATGATGGTGTTTCTCATTACCCCATTGAGACATCCTTGATCTAAT
>JAHDHZ010000003.1:10436-19692 GCA_020631045.1 Flavobacteriales bacterium
ATCTAATTTTTCTGCTTTGATCAGAAAATGAGCTTGGTTTGAGTTTGCTGAAAACTTACCTGCTGAGCTTCTGAAAATATGTATGTTGATTCGGGCCTCTTTTAATTGGTGTTTTTTAGAGATAAAGTTTATGTATTGATCTAGCACTTGATCTAGTAATTTTATATCTAGTTCAAGATTTAAGTCTGATAAGCCTTCTTGAATTCTTTTAAAATGCTTTTGCAATTGAAAAATTGCACCATGTGTAAAACGAATGGTCTCAAAAAATCCATCACCATATAAAAAACCTCTATTTGATGTGAGGTCTAAATATAAGGAACTGGCCCTTACAATATCACTATTCAAAGCTACTTCAGGAATCATAAGATAGAGATTTCAGGACATGTATTGGCTTTAAATTCTACGCCACGAATGCCAATTTTTTCAGCTGCTTGTTTGTCTGTAATTCGATCTCCAATCATGATAGATTTAGATCGGTCAATGTTATGAATAGCAGTAGCCTTTTCAAGCATTAATGAGTTTGGTTTTCTACATAAACATTTTTCAATGGTACTGTGATGAGGGCAATAAAAGTAATCTAGTATTTCTATTTTATGCTTTTTAAGTGCTTCAGAAATATGGCCGTGCATTTTTTTAACATGTTTATGATCATACAAGCCTTTGGCAATACCTCCTTGATTGGTTATGACAATAAGAAGATAGTTTTTCTTTTGAGCAAGCTGTAAAAGTGGAATGATATTTTCGTTTAAAATGAAATGCTCATCTAAAAAGTTATAATCACCTCTTTCTTTAATAAGTACACCATCACGATCTAAAAATAAGGCCTTGTTCATTAGCCCAAAAGGTACAACTTTACTTTTAAAATAAAATCATTTAATAAACTGATATTAAGCATTAACGTAAATAGTATACCCCATACAGCGCCATAAAAGTGTGCATCATGTGCGATATTACTTTGTACATTTTTATGCATATATGCCTCATAGAATAAATAAATTACTCCAAATAAAAATGCAGGAATGGCAAATGGGATAAACATAATGTAAAGTGTACTGGTCGGAAAAACAATGATACATGCAAATAGGATGCTTGCAACTGCTCCAGATGCACCTAATGCATTGTAGTGGATGTTGTTTTTATGTTTTATGATGGATGGATAGGCAGAGAAAAGAATACCGCTTATGTAAAGTAAGGTGAAGTAGAACATTCCTTTAATGCCGTAATTTTGAATTAAAAATAGCTCAAGGGTAGATCCGAAATCATAGAATACATACATGTTTACAAAAAGATGAAAGAAATCTCCATGCATTAGGGCGTGCAACAGTAATCTGTGGTATTGGTGATTGTTGTAAACTAAAAAAGGGTTGAGCAAGCCTTTTGCTTGAAGGTTTCTATTCTGAAAACACAGTAGAGAATAGAGAACCGTTATGGTTATGATGATAAGAGTAATGCTCACAAATAAAAGGGTTTAAAAAAAGCCAATTTCTACTCTGAGAAATTGGCTTTTTGGGTGGCTGATGGGATTCGAACCCACGACCAATGGTACCACAAACCACTACTCTAACCAACTGAGCTACAACCACCATGTTGCTTGTGAGCGAATTTAATGCTTTTTCTGATATTGTGAAATGTTCAACTTAGATTTTTTTCGATTTCTTCAACCTTGATGCCATTGTGAGAGGCATGGTAAATGGGTTTTTGACTTTGAATCAAAATTACTTGAGGCGACTCGTGTGTAATAGATGATTTCTCAGCAATATAATTTGAAACATCTCTAAAGCTAATGAGGTCTAAATAGTGCGTGTCAACAGCTATTTCACTCTTCCAGTTTGATTCTAATCTATTTTTTGCCATGGCGCTGATTGAGCACCTTGTTGAATGTTTAAAGATAAGTTGAGTTTTTGTTTCTGAGGCTTTGAAAATAGCATCAACTTGTTCTTTTGTTTCAAGGGTTTGCCAGTTTATATTAGACTTTGGCTGTTTTTTATTAGAGAAATTAAATAGGCCCATCTTATTAATCTTTAGATTTTGTAAATTAGTATTAAAATAGTTAGATATGGCAATTTATGCACTTTTAGTTGGAGTTCCAATGCTTTTAAGCTGGTTTGTGGGTTACAGATTAAAATCAAAATTCAAACAATACAGTCAAACTCGTTTAGCTAATGGCTTTTCAGGTGAAGAAATAGCCAGAAAAATGCTCCAAGATCATGGAATATCTGATGTGAAAATAATATCTACAAGAGGTTCTTTAACAGATCATTACAATCCAATGAATAAAACAGTGAATTTGAGTGAGGCAGTATATGCTCAAAGAAACGCAGCTGCTGTTGCAGTTGCAGCTCATGAAGTAGGTCATGCTATTCAACATGCTAAGGGGTATGCTTGGCTTACTATGCGATCAAAAATTGTTCCTGTTGTTCAACTTAGCTCACGTTTTATGCCTTGGGTATTGATGGGAGGCATTGCTATGATTCAGGTTTTTCCTCACCTTTTATTGGCAGGCATTGTAATGTTTGCCGGCACAACAATTTTCTCACTAGTAACTTTACCTGTCGAATACGACGCTTCTAATAGAGCACTAGCTTGGATAGAGCAAAAACATATTGTAACTGATCAAGAATTTTCAATAGCTCAAGATGCATTGAAGTGGGCTGCAAGAACTTATGTGGTTAGTGCTATAGCTTCAATAGGTACACTGCTTTATTATGTGATGATTTACCTAAATAGGCGTTAGATTTATTTATAGCTGAAAGTTGTCGTCTAAATTTTTCTTAAAACTTTTGTAACCTTCTGAGAATAACCTGCGTTACAAAGAACATAACACAAAGAACAAAAAACTAAAGATGTTGTTCAGTGAGAACTAATTGTGATTGGTTAGTTCTGTGTTTTTCGAGAGGTTAGATACTATAAAAGTTGTCTAGCCTCTTGTTTTATGTACTCAATAGAGAGCTTTAGCGTGTTTTTTTCTTGGTTAGCAAAGTTTTTAATGATGCTGTTGCCGTATTCAAGAGCGCTTACTTCTTCTTTAAACTCAGAGGCTGAAACATGAATGCATTTCAGTAGATCTTCTTTTGCTGACTGAACCAGCTGCCATGCCTGAGAGCTTATGTATAATTGTTGAGAAAAATTGTGTTCGAATTCTTGGTTGATGTTTTGTAAGAGTTTTTTTTGAAAAGCTGTTTTAGATTTTGAAGTAGATCCTAAATTTCTTGATATGAGTTTTTCTGGTCTGAGGCGTTCTAAGAGCACAAGCAATCTTTCATAGGCTTGCAATTGCATGAGCAATGTTTTTTCTTTTTTAACCATTCTTAATTCAGAAGTTCTTTTATTTTGTTCATTGATCATAAAATTTCTAATAATCAATAGAATAGTAGCGCTCACTACAATCAAGGCAATCAAGAAAATAAGTTCTGTGTTCATCTTTAATATAAGTACTAGGGCTACAAGATACAAATTTATTAGCTTTGTGATAGACTGATTTTAAATGGTTTCTAATCGTGTATTAAATATTTCTGAGTCTGCTACTTTAGCTATGGCCAGAATGACAAGAGCTCTAAAAGCTCAAGGTAAAAATGTTATTGGCCTTTCATTGGGTGAGCCCGATTTTAATACACCTGACTTTATAAAGCTTGCAGCTAAACAGGCCATTGATGAAAATTATTCTAAGTATACTCCAGTTCCTGGGCTATTAGAATTGAGAGAAGCTATAGTTACTAAGCTCAAACGAGATAATAACTTAGCGTACACCACTGATCAAATTGTTGTTTCAACTGGAGCAAAACAGTCTTTAGCAAATGTATGTCAAGCAGTTTTAAACCCTGGAGATGAAGTCTTGCTACCCGCTCCATATTGGGTGACGTATAAAGAAGTGATTAAGCTGGCAGGGGCAGTTCCGGTAGTAATTGATACCTCGATTGAACATAATTTCAAAGTAACAGCCCAGCAGTTAGAAGCACACATCAGCCCAAAGACCAAAATGCTTTTATATAGCTCGCCTTCAAATCCAACAGGTTCACTGTATTCGAAACAAGAGCTTGAAGAGATTGCCAGTTTAATGCTCAAGCATGATCAAATAGTCATTGTTTCTGATGAGATATATGAGCATATTAATTTCACAAAACAGGCACATCAAAGTATTGCGAGTATTGATGAGCTTAAAGAAAGAGTTATTGTTGTAAACGGAGTTTCTAAAGCTTTTGCCATGACGGGCTGGAGGTTAGGGTGGATTGCAGCGCCGCTTTCAATTGCTCAAGCCTGTACTAAAATTCAAGGACAAGTAACTTCAGGAACTTGTGCTGTTTCTCAAAAAGCAGCTCAAGCAGCTCTGTTGGCTGAGCCTAAATCAATTGCTTACATGGTTGAAGCTTTTGAAGAACGCAAAACATTGTTGTTAGAAAAATTAGCTGAAATAAAGGGCATTCAAACCTATGAGCCTCAAGGAGCTTTTTACTTGTTTCCTGATGTTTCTGCATTCTTTTCAAAACAGACACCTAAAGGTGAGCTCATCAAAGACAGCAATGATTTATGTATGTATTTGCTTAACCAAGCTTTGGTAAGTCTTGTGCCAGGAGATGCTTTTGATAAGCCAAACTGCTTGAGGATATCTTATGCAGCCTCTAAAGAAGATCTGATAGAGGCAATTCAAAGAATCAAGCTTGCGTTAAATGCACTCACCTAATATGACGTATTCAGAAATCATAGATGCTTTTAAAGGCAAGAAAGTTGTTGTTTTAGGAGATGTAATGTTAGATAGATATATATATGGCAATGCTACTCGCATTTCTCCTGAAGCTCCAGTCCCTATCATTTTAAAAGAACATCAAGAAGATAAGCTGGGCGGAGCGGCCAATGTTGCAATTAATTGTAAAACATTGGGAGCAGAAGTATTTCTGGTAGGTAGAATTGGTCTTGATCAGCCAGGCAAGTGTGTCGAAAGCATTTTACATGAAACTAACTTAGAGACTAAGTTCTTATTGAAGTCTAAACATGTAAAGACCACATGTAAAACAAGAGTCATGGCCTCAAATCAGCAAGTGATTCGGTTGGATGATGAGCAAATTGATGATTTGCTGAAAGATGAGCAACGAGCAATTTTTCAATCTATTGAGTGGTTAATTGAGAACCAATCTATAGATGTGCTCATTTTCGAAGATTATGATAAAGGTGTTCTCAACAAAAGCCTAATTGAAAAAGTCATTGATCTATGTCAGAAAAACAAAGTGAAAACCTGTGTTGATCCTAAGAAAAAACATTTTTTAGACTATGCAAAAGTTGATTTATTTAAGCCCAATTTAAAAGAAATGAAAGAGGGTTTGAATGATGATTCAAATCAAGTAGAGCATTTAATTGCAAAACTATTTGACAGGCTTAATGTGAAAACTGTGTTGTTGACGCGTTCTAGAGATGGTGTTTATTGTGCTTCAAATAATGGAAAAACTCATAGTGTGAAGGCTCATTTAAGAGATATTTCTGATGTTTCTGGTGCAGGAGATACTGTGGTGGCTGTAGCAGCGCTCTCTTTAAGCTCGGGGGCTTCTATTCAACAGATTGCTGAGCTATCAAATTTAGCGGGTGGTTTGGCATGTGAACGCTTAGGTGTTTGGGCGATTGATGGACAAACACTTAAAAATCACGCAATTTTAGACCTTAAGTAGTCGTTAATAGACATAAAGTATTATTTTTATAGGCATGAGAAGGTTTTCAGGATTGTTGTTTGTTTTGTTTTGCTTGGTGCTCACTAAAGATATTTGTGCTCAAAGAAAAAGAGTGTTACACCTTCCTGAGTGGGATGAGCGTTGGCTGCATTTTGGTTTTGGATTAGGCTTAAACAGTTCTTCTTTCGAGATGAACCATGACCCCAGAAAAATCGGTGGAGATTCTTTGTTTTCAATTGAGGCCATTCCTCAGTTGGGATTTAATATAAATATGCTTGCTTCTATTCATTTTCTTGAAACCTGTGAGTTGAGGTTCTTTCCAGGAATATCTTTTGGCAGTAGAGATATGATTTATAAACTATCTGGACCTACTGCAGAACCTGAGATAAGTAATATACTCGTTGAATCAACAAATATTGAATTTCCATTATTTGTAAAGTATAGATCAGAGCGTTATAACAATTTTTCAGCTTACATGCTAGCTGGAGGATATTATAATTTAGATTTAGCCGCTGAAGATGGTACTGACAATTCTAAAAACGCAGCTAGCGAAATCGTGTTGCTCACTAAAAAACATAATTATGGTTTTACCGTTGGATTGGGAACAGATTTTTATATGGATTTTTACAAAATGGCGCTTGAATTAAGATACAATGTGGGCATCAATAATGTCTTTGTTCAAGATGGCACATTTTGGGCAAGACCGATTGATATTCTTAAGAAAAGAATGCTGACCTTTACAATTATTTTTGAAGGTTGATTAGTTGCAGTGACTACCTATATTACTATTTAAATAAAATTCACCGTCATATTTACTATTTTGATCTAGAATTTGTTGCACATCTTGTAGTGATGATGAAGATAGAATCTCACTACCCGAACAGTCATAAAGTTTAAAGTATTGTTCATTTGGAGTATGTTGGGCACTATTGAAATATGAGGTTTGCTCATGGCAGCTGAAGTAATATAAGTAGTAATTGTAGCTGTAAGCTTGATTGTCTAAAAACATGGCCATTGATCTCAATGTAATGAGTTTTTCAGTTTCGGGGTGAATGAAATAGTTAAATTCATGAATCTTTTGATAAGTCCAATCATTTTCATTTGCACTACCAATAAAGGCATAATCTCCACTGCATGGGTCTGTTCCGTAAAAAGGCTCCTCTTCAGGAATACATGATGCAAATAGTGCAAGTGAAGTTAAAAAAAGTAAAGTATAAACTTGATTCATAAGAGGTTTTTGGCTTCTTACGAGAGTTTATTGTATAAAGTTACCTCATGATACTTAATTTATATGTGAAGTCAGAGGTGCTAGATTTTATAATGTAGAATCCATCAGATAAATTTTTAATTGAATAACTTTCAGAGTTTTGTATTGAAAATACTTCAATGAGTTTTCCGCTGATAGAGTAGAGCTCAAAATTGGTAGGCTGTGTGACATCTATGAGTAGTTGGTTTTTTACTTGTTTGACTGTGACTTTTTCAACATCATTTATTTTTACAGATGTTGGAGGAAACGAGCACATCGTGTATTTTAAAAACACAGCTGCATCATTAATTACTTTATGAAACTCTTCTGTAAACAAATAATCAGTGTGCCCTTCAACGCCATCTAAAAAATAAAATTCATGTTGAATGTTTGGATTTGTTACAGCATTGTGCATGGCACATGATCCTGAGAGTTCAATAGCAGGGAACAGTCCAGTTGAAACCAAACCAGGAAAACCAGTTTCGCAAGTTACTGTTTCATCTTCAGAAGTGTGAGCGCTGTAGAAATTAATATTATTGTTGTTGATCCAATCTGTATTGAGAATTCCACCCGAATAATTGATTAAACCTTTAATGTTAAAGCTTAGGCCCGTATTGTTACTTGAATTGCCAGTGAATCCTCCGTTTGAATTAATTTCATCTAATATCCATCCATCAATATTGTCATTGGAATCTAAGAAAGCGACATGAGTAGCTGTAATTGCTCCGGCAGAAACTCCACCCACAAAAATAAAATTGGTATCTATATTGTATGTGTTCTGATTGTTTGCATCTTCAACAAAGTGTCTAATTGCTGCTTTCATATCTGAAACAGCAAAGATGACTTCTCTTGCAATATCTGAGGAGTCTAATCCGAAAAAGACATCGAGCAATCTATAGTCAATTGTTGCAACGGTAAATCCTCTAGTACTCAATTTATGACAGTAAGTTGAGAGCAGTTGACGGTTTCCGCTTATGAAAGATCCTCCGTGTGCAAAAACAACTAAAGGAGTTTTTTGATTGATTGAAATAGGCGTGTAAACATCTAAAAATAAATCACGATTTGCACCAGAAAGCGTATTGTTGTTGCCGTAAAGTACATCTTTAATGGTGTCAACTTGAAACAAACTGTCAAGTGTGTAGTAATCGTTGTTACAGTGCTCTTGAGTTTGTACTGAAGATTGAATAAATGCTAAGAATGTTAGAATTAAAATGGTTCTCATGTTCTAAATTTAATGTAGATACATGAAAATAAAAAGGCCTTGTTTAAAACAAAGCCTTTTATTGTGTTAGAAATTTAAATCATTTCTAATGATGCTTGTGAAGCATGACACTTTTAGTGCTCGTTTTGCCTTCTGCATCAGTGAGTTCAAAAAATAAATAGTACTCATCGTGCATTAAGCTGTTAGGTAAATCGACGGTTTGCTCAAAAAGATATTCGACTCCACCAATTTTTCCTGTGTATTCATTGTCATGTACATCATGTAAATGCTCTCCGGTCACATCAGCTAAATGCACATGGTATTCAGCTAATTCTTTATCGTCAGTAAACAATGCTTTTGCAATAAATGATGAGCCAGAGTGAATCTCACTGTGCGCCGCAGGTGCCTGAATATCAATTTCGAGGGCAGCCTTGTCTTTTTTACAAGCTACTAAACTTAATGTGAGTATAGCAATTGAATAGGTTAATTTATTCGTGTTCATGGTTATGTTTTTTAGTTGTTAATTGAATTTGAAGGCCTAGATTAAAGTTGAGGCCTTGTTTGTTTTGGGTTCCTTTAAAGGTTTGATAAATAGGGTGAGAGAGGGAGGTGCTAAGCGCAGTGTTTTTGAATAAAAACATTGCGTTTAGCGCTGCTTGGAGGGTGGTTCTTCCTGTGTTGAGAAGAACAATACCTTGCTCTCGGTGTTTTTCATTGAAATTCAATGAGAGTGAAGGAATCAAATCAAAAAGTAAGGGCTTTTTGCAACATATGTTTTCGTTGCAATGCCGCTCGGTTAATTTTAAGGGGTAAACTACACTGTAATTGATGGAATTGCCCGCATTGTATCCTTCACTAGAATTTTGAACAATCAAATAGTTAAATTGATGCAACATAGATTTACCTACGAACTTATGCTTTAATGAAATGCCTTCAATAAAATCAAAGCTGTTTGAAATTAAATTAAACCGCACATTTTCATTTGATTTAAATGCAAAAGCAGTAGGAATCTCAAAGCCACTAATAAATTGAAGCTTCAAATTTTTAGTTCGCACCAATTGATAGCCACCTAAAAGTACAGCATCTGTCAAAGCTGAACCTTTAGAAGTACTCCCATTTAAGCTCGTATTTAAGCTGATGTGCCCCAAATATGAG
>JAHDHZ010000003.1:19792-65608 GCA_020631045.1 Flavobacteriales bacterium
TTTAGAAGTACTCCCATTTAAGCTCGTATTTAAGCTGATGTGCCCCAAATATGAGGCGAGCATAAATTTCTGGGTAATGCCATATTGTATGCCAAAACTGTATAACCTTGAGTGATTCAAGCTTACAATATTTTTGGTGATGCTTAAAGCATTGTAGTTTGTAAAAACTGACTGTTGAGTGAGAACCAATATTCCTTTTTGACTTTCACTTAAAAGGGTGTTGTTGTTGATTGAAAATCCGCATGATTCAACACCATGGTCAGCAATTGTAATGCCTGAATATACAGACAGTACAAACACTAAAATAAAGCGCATGTTGTTCTTTTTTTAGGCCTTAATAGATCCTAATTAAACGAATTGATTGTTGATTTCTTGAATTACCTGCTACTTAAAAGCAAGATGAATTAAGTGTGTTGCGGTGGATCAGTTACAAGTTTTGAAAAAGCAAACCTGTACAAGTTGAGGTATCTGGAGTGCTTTTTTTCTTTTTTAAGAACTTTTATGGGTTCTTTTGTTTTCTCTAAAGAGGCAATAAAGTCAATTTTTAACAGTTCTATTTCTAATGAAGATTTATTTTGCTCTGTTTTCTTAAGACGTTTTTTAAGATAACATTTGCCCTGACAAGTATTTTCTTTTGTGTTTTTTTGTTCACACAGATTGGTTTGGATGTATGATTTGTTAGCATTAAACCAGCCTATAACACCTACTTTGGTAAGTGTTGAGCTTAGAAAAATAAGCATTAATATAAATCCACATAAAGACCTCACAAGCATAAAATTAATGAATTATGCATGAAATTCATTGAGCAAATCAAAAACTGTTTTTACAGGTGTAAAAGTAGAGGCCTCAACATCGATGAAAAGGGTATTCCAGTTGTGCATAGAGCCATTCCAAAGACCGGGGTATTCGATGATCTTAATAGGGGTGCCTTGGTGATCTTTTTGACTTAAAATAAAGGCTTCACGATTCACATACTTTGAAAGATCGTATTTTTTTTGATCTACATCATAAATGTGACAAGCAATGTTTACTGGATTAAAATGTGTTGATGAACCTAGGGCTTCTTTTTGATCTTTATGATTCAAATCAAGGTGAACTTTTTCAACAATTTGAAGTGTGTTTTGTTGTTCTGATCTTACCCAGAAAGGACCTCCTCCTGGAGCACCTTGGTTTTTTACCATCCCACAAACTCTTGCAGGGCGATCAAGTTGCTCAATCAATTGATTTGTGCTTGATTGATCTAGATGCCATTTTTTAAGAAATTCTATATGTGAAGCAGCGTCAAATATTTGCTTTTCAATATCGGCTAATATTTGCAAGCGTTTTTCAATGAACTCACAAAGCAATCCACCAATGATTTTTTTTGTCTTGATCACTTTGGCTTTGTGGGCATCTTTTTGAATGTTATCAATGTTGTTGATGAAAATTAGTTCGGCATCAATTGAGTTTAAGTTTTCAAGTAATGCTCCGTGACCTGCAGGTCTTTTTAAAAGATTTTGGTGTTCATCGGTGACCAGTTTGCCTGAGTGGTCTACAGCAACAGTATTGGTTTGTTCATTTTGAAAAGAGGCGCTGATTTTTACACCATATTTTTTTTCAAGATACTTAAAAAGGGGGGTAAATTGATCTTTTGCATTTTTTGAAATGGTAAAGTGCAGAGCTTTGTCTTTTTGAATAAACTCAAGAGCATCTTTCACATGTTCTTCAACGGGGGTAAATTTACTTTGACCGTTCTTGTGAAAGGCGATAAGCCCTTTTGGTAAGGTGGCAATTTGTGTTAAAACATCTTCAATGTTTTTAATCGAAGTGCTGTAAAATGCAAAGTCTTTTAAGCGAGTCAAGAATTTACTTTGTTGTTTGGAATCTACTCTAAGGTCTTTAAACATTCTGCTCGCCGCACCTGAGGCAGGAATAAAAGAACAAGCAGAGTAAGTTGTTCGCTCAAAATGATTAATGTATTGCTGTTTTTCTTCTTGATTTAAAGAGAGAATGCCATCGCCAATTTGAGCAGAGCGTTGCACTGAGATGAAATTATTTTCTTGATTTAAGAATCTTTTTTGTTCTTCTAGCGTAAGAAGCAAAGCAATGAGTTTTAATTTGCTCAAAAGTAAGTAGAAGTGCGCTGGCTGAGAACATATTTTCAAAAAAAAATAATTAGGCATCAAAAAAAAGAACAAAGAGCAACTTCTTTTCTAAAAGCTCAGTCTATTTTATTTCTTGTTGAAGCAGAACAAAGACAAGCCATGGAAGCCTTACTGAAAAAGTATGAATCAAAAAAAATAGAGGTGTTGTATCTCTCAGATTTAAAAAGAGCTCAACAAGACCAAGATGATTTGATGATATTTAAAAATGACTTTAGTTATTCATATACTCTTAAGCGTGATTTTCATCAAGCTTTATTAAATCATAGACATGATTTATTAATCAATCTAAATGCCTCAGAAAGCTTAGAGTTACAAGTACTTATTGCACAATCTAAATCTACCTTTAAAACAGGTCTCTTCACTGGTGAAAAACAACTTGATTTTGAATTGAATCAGCAAGGCATTGAAGATTTCAATCAGTACTTTGAAGCTCTTGAAGCTTACCTCAATAAAATCAGTTAGATTGATAAAACCAATCTTTATAAACAAAGATGTTATTGATGTAGGTGTCTGCGTAAACAAAGTAACCCTTTGATTGCATTAGTTGAAGAATTTTATTGTTTTTTTCTTTGATGTGATCTTCAGAATAACTGCATGTCTCAATACAAATCACAGGAATAGGGTATTTATTGAAATCAAGAGATTCAATAATTTTAAAATCTAATCCTTCAACATCTAAAGATAAAAAATCAGGTAATTTTTGTTCTTGCTCTAAAAGTTGATTAATCTCAATAAGCTTTACTTTTTGTGTCGAAAGATGTTTATACGATCCTTCTTTTATACGCATTTGAGCTTCTTGTTGATCAAACGTGCTGTGTGCTGCTTCTTCAAAAAGAAAAAAATCAGCCATTTTTTGTGTTGAGTCAAAGCCTACGCCAGCATGAATGAGTCGATCATTTGGTCTTTTTTCTGCAATTTGATCAATCATTTGAATGTTCGGCTCAACCAAAGTGCCTTTTGAATTTTCTTTATAGAAAAAGTAAGTGTTTGATCCGTAATCAGGCTTGTCTACTCCGATTTCAAGGTATTGAATGGTTTGAATGCCTTTGCTTTTAAATAAAAAATTGACAATACGGTCTTCACCAGCTTGGCTGTATGAAGCAGGCACATAATCAGGTTTTATGAATTTAAAAACAAGATGCTTAATGCTCTTTTTAACGGCTTTAAGCATACTTTAAATGATTTCAATTTCAGGCAAAGGGAAAATAAATTTTCCGCCATTTTTTCGAAATTCTTTTTCACGCTCAAGTATAGAGTGTTTAAAGTGCCAAGGCAATACAAAAAAATAATCTGGCTTCATGGCTCTAGCTTCTTGCTCAGAGATGATCGGAATATGCGTACCAGGGGTATAACATCCAAACTTATCAGGATTGACCTCTGCAATTGCAGGAATGAGCTGGGGGCCAATATTACAGAATTGTAACAATACGTTGCCTTTAGTAGAGGCTCCATATCCGATGATTTTTTTACCATCAGCCACCAAAGATTCAATCAAACTAAGTAGGTTTTTTCGGTGTTGAAATACTCTTTGTTCAAATGCTCTATAAGGCTTTTCGGTGTGGAGCTCTAAATCAACTTCTTGTTGTAACGTCCAATTGATCAAAGGTGTGTTTTGAGTAATTGGATTTTCTTTTTTTGCTGCAGTGATGGCAAAGCTCCCTCCGTTTACAGCATTCATTTCAACATCAACAACTTTTAAGCCGCAATCTTCAAGCAGGTTTTTAACTACCTTGAAAGAATAAAATTCTAAATGCTCATGACAAATGGTGTCGTAAGAATTTGTGCGAAGCATTGATGGCATATAGCTTTGTTCAAAATGCCATATGCCATCATCAGCAAGTACTTGAGCAATATCTTCTACAAATTTCTTAGGGCTTTCTAAGTCATAGAACATGGCAATGGATGTGATGATTTTTGCTTTTTTAGAGCCAAAAGTTTTTTGAAATTCTGAAGCTGAGAAAAAATCAGCTATTAATTCGATGCCATCTGTGTAGAAGTCAATAAATTTTTTCCCGGTAGGATCCATCCCCACGCGCTGTACCTCTTTCGTATAAGCTTTTAAAGAAGTTGCATCATTACTACCAATATCTAAAACTAAGTCGTCTGATCCCAACGCTACTTTTTGCTCAAGGGTTTGAATTTTATGGGTTAAGTGATTGACCATAGAGTTGTTTAAGCCTGATCGGTAGCCATAGTTTTCTCCGTACATCTCATCAAGATCATAAGAATGCTCGAGCTGCAGGAGTTCACTATCAGGGTTCCAGACTAGGTTTAAAGGCCCTTTGGTAATTTTTTCAGACGTTGATTTAGGAAAGACACCTGTTAAATACTGTTCGCCTAAAGATAAGACTCTAACAAGATTTTTTGACCCACTAATTCTGCAAGAAGAGATTTTTTTAATCATTAAAATTCAAATGAGTCGCTAAATTAAAAAATACTTAAGAATTAATGCCTTAATCTACGTTTTAAAGTCTCTTTTAAAAACGCGATGCTGAGCAAAACTTTATATTGATACTCAAAAAACAATGACCTGGCATTTCTTTTTCTGTAAAGCCTTACTGAACCTAAGTGCTTGAGGTAATTTTTAAACGACTCAGTACCTTTGTAATACAGCACCTCTTTTAAATAGCTATGTGTGTAAGGTACTAGAGTTTGATGATATTTTTGTTTTGCCTTTTCAAAGTCTGATAAAAAACATTCAATTATTTCTAACAATTCTGAGTTAGATTTATCGTCGCATTCAATGATGTGCTGATGATCAATGCCATGGTGTTTAAAATCGTATACTAAAGAGGCAAATCCGTGAGCAGGAGCGTTTTTTTTAAGTAGTTGTAATTGCTTTAATTCTTTTGCCCAATTTGAAGTCAATAGCCAAGAAATACCACTACTACAACCAATAAAATGAGAACAATACTTTGAAAGCTCTGCATTTTCTCTATAAGTCAGTGCAGAGGCGTCAATAATGTTTTTGTAAGCAGTATTGATTTTAAGATGAGAAGAGACAATGAATAAATGATTATTCAATACTGGAGCCAAACGCTCTAAGAGCTCAAGCATAAGCTCTAAATTGATAAAAGATTGCCCGCTGCTTGGTGCGCATTCAATAAGCACAACTTTTTGATAGCTTTTAAAGTCATGCTTTAAAGCAAAATCACTTACATTCTGAACTTCTATATCTGTAAGATGTATTCTTGGAGTAAGATCAGAGGGCTTGTCTTTGAGCTGGTTGAACAAAGTAGATCGTGTCGTACCATCAAAATAATGATGATTGTCTGGAGGAATTTGTAAAAAAAATACTTCTTGAAATGTGCCTTTTTTTTTCAGTGCTAAAGCTTCTTGTTTGACCTTTGACCAAATAGTTTGATACGGCGAATCTTTTTCGGCATCATATGTGATTTCCCAGATGTGGTCAACATCATTGTTATGCCCTATAACTTGCTTGCACTTGTAAGAAATGGCCCAAGTGATGGTGCAGTGTGGGTGGATGGTCTTTAAGTGATGGGCAAAAGCGGTGCTCATCAAACAGTCTCCGTTAGAGACTAAATGTACAATTAAAAAGTGTGGATTAGTTTTCATGAATATTCAAGATCATCTCTTGAAATAGCTGGTCGATACGGTGCATGCACTTGTTGCGTTCTAAGTTTAAAACAGCTAAGTTTTTTACCACTACATCTTTTTGATCGACAGCAACTTGATCAAATTCATATACCTTTTCTTGCTCGTGCCACAAATCACAGTTTACTTGAGCTAGGTTAGCAAAAGTCTCACCAATTTCTCCGTTGAAATTACGTGTTTGATTGCCTTTTTTCTTGTATACTTTGTTGGGATTGAAGACCAATTGATCTACATGGATGTTTCCTGAAATGGCATCAGCTATAAAGCCATTGATTTCATTTTGCAATTGGCCAGATTGCGCTTTAAGATTTTTAAGCTTCAAAGCATCATTTTCGGTATGAAACTCTTTGAGTTTTACAATGGTGAGTTTATCGCATAATGATCCTAGAGTTTCAGCCATAATTATTTTTTTTCAAAAGTATAAAAAAGCATTTCTTTGGCAAGTGCCTCAATAGAGTATTTAGGCTGATAACCAATTGAAAATAGTTTAGTGGGGTCTGAATAAATGACCTCAGAGCAGTCAGACTTTTCTAAATCATAATCAATATAATTGCTGTAATCTAAATCGAGCAATTCAAAACAAAGTTTGCACCAATATTCAAGATTGTATTTCTTGCCACTTCCTATGACCAATTCAAAGTGTTTTTCTTGTTGCACCATCATGTATACGGCGTGCATAAAATCACCTGCAAAGTTGAATTCTTTCTCTGCTTTGATGTTTCTTAAGGTTAATTGAGCTTTTTGTTTTTCAGCTGCTTGAAGTGCTGTTTGAACAATTTGCTGATTGATATGGCTTGATTTTCTTAAAGGGCTGTCATGGTGAAAAAAGAACCCTATATAGACTCTCAGACCTAAGCTTCTGTAATATCGAGCGGCATAGGTTGATTGGATTCGGCTTATCGCGTAAGGGCTATTAGCTTTAAATGGTGTTTGTTCGTTGATAGGCTTGCCTGAATTTTCAAATTGCACGGCACTACCCGATAAAAATACTTTGGTTTGTGGGGCATGCTGATAACAAGCTTCAAGAATGTTTAACGAGCCTGTTGAGATGCTTTTGTGATTTTCAAATACATATTTATGTGCAGTAGAGGAGGTAGCTGCCAGATGAAAAACATACTTGGGTTGATGCTGTTTTATAAGTTGTGAGACTGATGTATAGTCAGAAACATCAGCTTGTACCCAATGGCCTTTTGACCTAGAAACTAAAATTGTTTCAAAATGATTTTTTTGTAAGACTTCATTTAAGTAAAAAGCATCTTGACCACTTGCACCGAAAATAATGGCTTTTTGACTCATAAGTTAAAGTTGACTTATTGTATATCTTGGCCACACATTACCATATTCTAAGCCATCATAAGCCGCAAATTTTGAACCTACATCATTGATTTGAAAACTATAAATGTCATTTTTTAAATCATAATTGGCTACCCCTGGGTGGTTGATGCACATGAGCCATGAATATCTTCCTGGAGTGATGAATTCTTTTTCAAGACTCAGTTTTAGCTCAATGGTTTTATCTTCTTTCAGTTTGAAGGCCTTGAGAGGCTCGTTAATTGTAAAGACTCTACGCTTAAACTTATCATATAAACTGATAGAAAGTTCCATGCCTTGAGAAAACTCAGGTACACACATATTTATTTTAACATCAATTTCTTGATTGTGATTGAATTGATTGACAATTTCGTTTTTTGCATTGCGCATTGAAAAGTGAATAAATTCGTTTTTCGATCCAAAATGCTCTTTATTGATGAGCTCGCTAGAGTCATTTTCTTGAATGGGAGCGTTGTAATGATCAATTACAGTATTGATTTGATCGTCAAGCTTAATCTGGCCTTTTTCAAGTAAAATACCCCTTGAACAAAGTGTTGGTAAAATAGCCATATTGTGGCTCACAAATAAAATGGTTCTGCCAGAGTCATTCACCTCTTGAACCTTATTGATGCATTTTTTTTGAAATTCAGCATCACCTACAGCAAGTACTTCATCGATTACTAAAATTTCAGGTTCTAAAAATGCTGCAACCGAAAATGCTAAGCGTAGTTGCATGCCTGAGCTAAAATGCTTGAGTGGGGTGTTTAAGAATTTTTCTGTTCCACTGAAACCTACAATATCGTCAAATTTGGCGTCAATTTCTCGCCTTTTCATACCTAAAATAGAACCATTCAGATATACGTTTTCTCGACCTGTAAGTTCTGGATGAAAACCTGTTCCGACTTCTAATAATGAAGCAATTCTACCATTTAGACCGATTCTGCCAGTTGTGGGCGGAGTAATTCTTGAAAGAATTTTAAGTAGGGTTGATTTTCCGGCTCCATTTTTACCCACAATGGCAACACTTTCGCCTGCCTGAACATTGAAGCTCACGTCATTGAGCGCATAAAATGTTTCTTTTGCTTGCTTTTTAAAAGGATTTTTAAACTGAGTTAATTGATCTCTCAAGCTTAAATAAGCACTTTGTGAAGAGCGAATTTGATACTGCTTTGAGACATTTTGTATGCTTAATATAGTATTCATGAATTACGCGATATCAGCAAAGTAGTTTTCTGTTTTATTAAAGTAAACCGTACCCAATATCAGCAACAGGCATGCACTTGTGAGGCTTAAAAAAAGCATGTTGAAATTTTCAATATCAATGCCAATGGCAAAACGAGCCATTTCAATAGGTGCATACATGGGGTTTAAAGCAAAAACATACTGAAATTTTTCAGGAAACATACTGCTGGGATACATCACAGGTGAGATAAACATCATAAGCTGGATCAAAAAAGGAATTACATACCTAAAATCTCGATACTTCACGTTTAAAGCACTCAACAATAGACTCAACCCTGTTGTAGCAATCAATGTGCTTAAAAAGGCGGCAATCAATCCACCCAAAAAAAGAACAAAGACAATAGAATGTTGATAATAAAGCAAAACAAGAATCAGAATACACAAACTAATTAAGAAGTCAAATGCAGAGGTAAGTACGCTAGAAAGCGGAATGATAACTCTAGGAAAATAGATTTTTTTAATGATGTTGGCATTGCTGACCATACTGTTTCCCGCACTAGCAAGCGCACTTGAAAATAAATTCCAGAAAATAAGCCCCGAAATCACATATAAAGGGTAAGGTACCTGAAGTTCAGTGAAAGAGCTTATGGCACGTCCCAAGACCAAACTCAATAAAAGCATCATTAACAAGGGCTGTAGTACAATCCATAAAAAACCCAAAGCGGTTTGCTTGTATTTAACCTTAATGTCTCTCCAAGTAAAAAAGTAAAATAACTCTTTGTACAGCAAAATGTTGCTGAAAAAAGAAGCATTTTTTTTGGAATCAATGATGTATTTAAAGTCTTTCAATGTTTAAAGCACTTACTTTGGTACAATTAAAAAGTTGATTCCGTCAATTACGCGCAAGAATTTGTAACCAATTTCTTGAACGAAATCTACATATTCTTGAAAACTTAAGTTGAGTTCTTGCTCAAAGAGATATTCATATTCAAAAATAATGGGCATTTTATATTTTTTAATCGTGTTTTTGGCACCTTTAAGAACCTGAAGGTCACCGCCTTGAACATCAACTTTCATGATGCTAATAGGCTTGTCGAAATTGATGCTGTCTATAGTAATGGTCTCAATTTTTTCATCGTCTTGCTGCTTGGAGCTATTGGTGTAATCTATGCCATAAGAGCCATAAGTGGCAAAGCGTTCGAAATCGTGCTTGGGAAAGCTCAACACCACATCATTTTTATCAAACACTGCTTTGTGATAAGTGGTAATATTGCTTAGGTTATTGGCCTGAATACTTTTGTTGAGTGTGTTATAAATAAACTCACTGGCCTCAAAACTGTGCACATCAATGCTTTTGTTGTGCATCTGAGCTAGTAAAATTGACATTTGACCAAAGTTCGCTCCAACGTCAAGTACACTTGAGTTAGTTGTTATATAAGGTTTGATGGCATTGATGATATTTTCATCGAAAACTTGATTGTTGATGATCGCCTGACAAATAATGTCTCCATGTGCATGGGTAGGCAGGTAGTAATTTCCCGTGGCAGTTTCATAAAAAGAAAGCTGATTAGAACGCTTACTTTTTTTAGGAAGCTTTTGAACTGTATATCCAGCCTTATGAATGGCTTTGAGTACTAAACTTTTCAACAAAATCAAGATTTAGGAGGCAAATATAAGATATATTTGCTTGAGTAGTTCAAGCCAGCATGTCTTCTGAAAAACGATGTTCTATTATTATTATCAACTACAATACTTTTGAGCTTACCTCAAAGTGTATTGCCTCTATTTACAGGCATGAACAAGCCCTTGATTATCAAATCATTTTATTAGACAACAATTCAAGTGAGTGTGACCCTAAAGAGTTTAAAAAACGGTATAAAGACATTGTTTTAATTGAAGCACAACAGAATCTGGGTTTTTCAAAAGGAGTAAACAGAGCGTTGAAAGAAGTGAAGACACCCTTTTTTTTACTGTTGAACAGCGATGCAGTATTAAAAAACAATGCCATTTCAATCGCTTTAAAAGAATTTGAAGAGTCTGAAGATCTTGCAGTAGTCTCTGTAGGTATTGAGAATCAAGATCAAGAACTTCAAAAACAAGCTAACCGGTTTGCTCACATTGCACGAAGACTTTTTGAACTTTCAAGAATGCACAAGTTATTTTCTAATCGGTTTAGAGCTCAAATGCTCATGGGTATTTATTTTGATCATAAGGTTCGTATTGAGCCTGACTATGTTTGGGGAACTTTTATGTTGATGCGCAGAGATCTGATTGCACAGCTGGCAAATAAAAAATTAGATGACGACTACTTCATGTATTTTGAGGATGTGCAATGGTGCAAAGATTTTAAAGATATGGGCTATAAAATTGTCTATCAACCAAAAGGTAGAGTAATGCATTTAGATGGAAAAAGTAGTACATCAGAACACAAGATGAAACTCCTTGAAAAAAGCAAAACCATTTTTCTGAAAAAGAATTATGGGTACTTACATCAGTGGGCACTTAAGTTGAGTGGGTATTGAACCACTAGAATTTTTGTAAAATCTTTTTGAGGTTCTTAGGATAAACTACCAGACTTTTTAGCATAAAATAAAAAGCTTTGATAGGCTTTTTACCATTTTTATACCAACTGCCAGCTAAAATTAAGTACAGGTTTGAAAAACATTGATTTTTGAACCTTTTTGAGTAAAATAAATCAAGATGATCAGCTTTTTGATAAACCCTAATGTGATCTTTTTGCATAATAGCAATGTTTCGACTCATACTTTGAGCTAAAACACGATAAAAAACATGTATTTTTTTTACATGACAACCTGTATATTGAGCGCATAGACGAAAAGCAAAGTCTTGGTCAGCAGCAGTTGAGAAGCTTAGATCAAACAATAGATCTCGAGCAACACTTGTTTTCATTAAAAGATTGCTACAAGGATTAGGAATCACGTTTCTATCCCACAATAAAAGGTGCTTGAGCATATCTTTGTCTGTTCCGATTAAGGTTCTAGAAATAAGATCAGAGTGTTCATCAATACACTGTATGTCTGAAAAAACAAAATCAAGTCTTGAGTTTGATTCAAGTGCATTGAATTGCTCTTCAAGTTTGTCTTCACTCCATAAGTCATCGGCATCTAAAAAGGCAATGTACTTGGTTTGACATGCTTGAATGCCTATGTTTCTTGCATTTGAAACACCTGCATTTTCAATGTTAATCAGCTCAATACGCGCATCTTTTATCTTTTCTACAATATAAGCGCTTCGATCAGTTGAGCCATCATTGACAACGATCAGTTTAAACTCTTTAAAGCTTTGTTTTAGTACACTTCTTAGAGTTTCTTCAATGTACAGCTCTGCGTTGTATAGAGGCACAACAACTGTGATATGTGACAAGCCAGTCAACAGTAATATAAATTGATGTGTTGTTCATACATGTGCTCTATGCTAAATTTTTCTTTGGCAAGTTGTTTACTTTTTGCCCCAAAAGCTTGTTTGTTTTCTACACTAGTTAAGATATACTCTAAGGCATCTGAAGCATTTTGGGCATCAAAAAAATAACCATTTTCACCAGGGATAATGCCATCTTTTGCTGCTCCAGTTTGGGTAGATACAATTGGTAGTTTACTAAACATTGCCTCTGCAATGACCAATCCGAAAGGTTCAAATTGGGCGGCATGTAAATACACATCATAACACTGCATAAAAGCAGGGATTTGATCACGTTCAATGCGAGGAGTGATCTTTATGTATTCATCAAGATTGTTGGCTTTAATTTTTTCAGCAAACGCCTTTTTTTCAGGTCCAGAGCCCGTCCAAAGAAAAAGCATATCTAGTTTTTTTTCTTTGGCAAGCTGGGCAATTTTTAAAATATGAGCATAGCCTTTCCACTCAATAAATCGAGCAATGGTTCCTACAACAATTTTATCTTTCAAGTTAAACTCTTTTTTAAAGCTTGTGACTTTTTGCTTAGAAACCGCCTTGAAATCATCGCTAGGCATGCCGTGATGAATGCGCACAACTTTGCTTTTATCGGCTTTTTCTTGATGTAAAATAAAGCCTTTAGATTCTTCAGATATGGCAACAATATCTGTGGCCAGGGTGTTGTTTAGTCTATCAAAGAATTGCCATTTGGGCGCAAAAAAGTAGTGAAAACTCGTATCTCCTTTAGTAATGATACGCTTTTGAATGCCCAATGTGAAAGCAGCAGTTAAGCCAATTAAACTATCGTCAAATAAATGGGTGTGTACAACATCGGGTTGTATTAATTTTAACAGTCGACGCACTTTAAAAAAGCTTGAGATCATGCCTCTCTTACGTTTGTTGTAATCGTATTTTATCCAATGACATTTTAATCCCATGTTCTGGGCATACTCAACCATTTTTGGAGGCTTAGCAGTCAAGAAGATAAAACTTATTGAAAGTTTTTGTTCTTTTTGAGCATGAGTTGCAAACCACCTAAAATAAGGCGCATCATCGCTGTTGGCAAGCATCCAAACAACTCGCATGTGTATTTAAATTGAAAATTGTTTGAGTTGCTCAATCGTGTCAACAGCAATCCATTTTGACGGATGCACATTTGAACAAAGTAAGTTTTTATGAGCCATTAAATCTTTCCACAAATCATAAAAGCTTTCAGTTGGGGTACTTAAAGCATTGATTTTTTTTGGGTTTAAAATTTGAATACCAGAGCAATAAATCCCAGAAGGCTCAGTTCTAGAAAGTTTTTGAACTACATTGTTCTTATGAAAAATAAAATCTCCTTCAAGCCCTTTAACAGGTTGAATGGGTACAATCAAACAAGCAGGCTCTTTTAACTCTTTATATTCATTGTAAAGCCCTTGTAGGTCTAATTCAACCACATTATCGCAGGTAAGTACTAAAATAGGATCATCTAAATGTTTTAGTAATGTGTTATACACCCACCATGCATTGCCTTTGCCTGAAGTATTAAAAATACTTTTTACTCCTTTTGAAATGACATGATCAGCCACCATATTGCCTTTGTAGCCTACCGTAATGTGAATATTTTTAATTTGATTAGAGAGAAAATCAATGCCTTTAGAAATCAACGAGCTGCCGTTTAACTCAACCATAGGTTTTGGAATATGATTGGTCAAGGGCATCATGCGCGTACCTCTACCCGCAGCCATGATGATGGCATGATTAAGCATGAACGCTTGTTTTTTCGTTTAACTTAGATTCAATTAATGCTTTGAGGGCATCTTTAGAGAAAAGTTCAGCTGTTTTTGTTGAATAAACTTCTGTTAAAGGGGTAGGTACTTTTTGGTTAGGTGTAAACTTAAAATGCCTTTTTTTGTCAAGTACAATTTCTTCAGAAAAGGCCAATTCAGTTTCTCCGATTAAATATTCATCGTCGCGTTCACCGGGACGAGCATCAATTTTTTTGAAAGCAACGCCTTTCAGCTCAGCAAATACTTCAAGTGCATCTTGCATGTAGACTGCTTTCATATCTTCAATCAATACGCTCCCTTTTAGGCTATCAATGTGATTTAAGCATCTAATCACAAATTCAGCAGCCTGCTCTACAGTGGTCATGTATCTTCTCATATGAGCCCCAGTACTTTGAATCTCGCCATTTTGATCAGCCATTTTAGACCAGATGGGAAAGACAGATCCGCTAGACCAAGCAATGTTTCCGAAGCGTACACAAGCAAAATTGGTGTCTGATTTTTTATGCATGGCCACATACATGCGTTCCATAAGTGATTTGGTTAGAGCATAGGTGTTGCTGATGGGTGGAGCAACCTTATCGGTAGAAATACCGATTACAGTCTCACAACCAAAGTCAATGGCCGCTCTTGCGATGTTCATTGATCCTACCACGTTGATTTCTACTGCTTCAAAGGGGTTTTTCTCTGAGATGTCAACAAACTTAGTAGCAGCTGCATGAATCACGATATCTGGCTTTACAGCATGAAAGACATCTTTTACAGATTCCATATTTACAATGTCTAGTGGGTGTGCACTGCAAGAGGTTTCTAATTGAGCAAAGGCATTTTGAGCGTTGTTTCTCGCAGCAATATGCACTTTGTAATCATCTTTAAGCGCTTTGGCAAGAGCTCTGCCAAGAAAACCTGAACCGCCAGTAATTAAGATTGTCTTCATAAGTGCACGAATTTAGGCATTTTTGCGCATGTAACCATGATGCATAAAGGCTCCTGTGAGCATGTGATAGATTTTAAAAATAAAACGATCTA
Organism: Flavobacteriales bacterium; assembly: GCA_020631045.1. Taxonomy (GTDB): domain Bacteria; phylum Bacteroidota; class Bacteroidia; order Flavobacteriales_G; family JALEGO01; genus JAHDHZ01. The sequence goes on from JAHDHZ010000003.1 coordinate 34,254, forward strand.
AAAGCCTTAAGTTGCCTGGTAGTATTTTTATGCAGGCTAGAATAGGCTTATGCAATGCAAAAATGGCATTAAATAATATGTGTTTGATGAAAGAGTAGCGAAAGCTTTCTGAGTCGCCTTGTAGTTTTTCTTGAGCATGCGCAGTAATTTCCCCTAGGCGTTCTTTTCTTTTGAGCCACAGGTAAGTGTCTAGTCGGTCTTCTTCGTTGTGGTAGACAATTTCTGTGGTATTGATGAACATTTGAATGCCCGCATTTCGAAATCGGTAAATGATGTCTAGGTCTGTACCTTCGTGCAATAAATCTGCATTGTAGCCTTTAACTTTGTTAAAATCTTTTTTGTGAACTGATAAAAAATAACTGGCCACTTCGTTTGATTCAAAAGTGCTGTTCTCTTGCCAAATATGTGCATCAAATAAGTCTTGCATACGGGAGAACCGTCCTTGAATTAAAAAGCGCCCAAAAAATGTTTGACGCATTTGCTCAAGTGTTTTGGGTGGATAGGTCCAGTGCACGTTTAGAGCCTTGTTTTTATTGTTTTTGTGATAGTCTATAACAAAGTCAATGCTAGATTGATTACAAATGATGTCATCGTCAATAAAGAGTAAGAGCTCTGATTGAGTCAAAGAAGCTCCGTAATTTCTTGAGGCAAATACACTGTTTCGATTGCCCGGGTTTTTTAAAATTTGAACGTGGGTGGGTAGGGTGATGTGCTGGGTGTTGATGATTTGATCGTCTGGGGCATTGTCGATGATGAATATTTCACAAGAGATCTGTGCGGTGGCCTTTAAAAGCGCATCAAGGGTTTTAAGTAAGATGGGCGTTCGATTTTTGGTAGGCAGAACAATACTGAGATCTAAGCTAGACATTTTATTCAAACACTTAAAAATTTATTCCATGCTTGCTGAGCCATCATCTTAGTTGTTTTTTCAACTAAGTAACTCTCAGCAAAAGGATCTCTTTGTTTTGATAAGTACCCTTCTTCATTTAATGTATTGAAAACTTGAAGCGATTTTTCACTTTCAATTACCGAGGTGTTTTTGAGATAATTTTGATTTAAAAAGACATCAGCACATCCACCAAAGCCTGAAAAGCAATGCAAGGTCTGTTCAATCAATCTATTTTCTCTTTCTTGCTTAAACTGGTTTGAATAGGCATATACTTTAAAATCTGCAGTTTGAATGTTGTAACCTTTTAAAAGTGCGTAGATAAGCACTCTGAGAGCCCTTAAAGCACAAACATCTTTTAAAATCTCTGTGCTGCAATGAAAAAAAATAGGAGTGTTCAAGAGCACTTCTTTGAGTTTGTGTTGATCATCTTTGAAAGGATCGAGCTTTTGATGCATTTGCTCAATTAAATCTGCGAGCTGATCTTCATAAGAGGCCTTTAGTGAGCTTACTTTAGAGACTTGATGTTCAAAGATGATTTCTATGAAAGAGCGCTCTACTTGATGAAAAGCAATCTCAGCATCGTGCTGCTCAAAATTTGAAATGTAAAGCAATTCAACGCCAAAATTGAGCAGCTCAAGTATGTAAGTGTTGAGCGAGTTGGAGTCTTTAAATTTTTGAGCATCAATATAAAAACCATGTTTAGTCGTTGAGCCTATTTGCTCTTTTACAAGAGCTGATGAGAGCCCTTCGTTTTTTTGATAGGCTTCAACTGATTCGTAAAAGGTTTTTATTGGAGCTCCCTTGAGTAATTTCTCAGCTGCTTTATTCCAGCTTTCATATGTTTTATCAGCGGTAAACATTTATTCTTCTAAAATAAAGATCTCTTCGTTCTCACGTTTCATTAAGTACTTTTCTCTAGCAAATTTTTCAATGGCTTTTTGATCGCTTTCAAGACTTTCAACCTCTTTTTCTAAGCTTTGAATTTCTTGCTGGTAATACTTTTTTGAAGCTTCAATTTCTTTGAGTTCAGAGCGGTATTTAAAAATAGATTTTAAATCGTACTGATCAAAAAAAGTCATCCACGCCAAAAAAATCATAATACTCAAAAAGTACTTGTTTCTTAAAAATGGAAATCGATTCAATATGCCTTTGACGCCACTCAAGATTCTTGCAAGAAGGGATATGTATAATCAGTGACAGGCACTAAGGTTTCTTTGATGGTTCTGGGAGATACCCAACGTAAAAGGTTCAAGTAAGACCCCGCTTTGTCGTTGGTTCCTGATGCTCTTGCTCCACCAAAGGGCTGTTGACCTACTACTGCTCCGGTGGGTTTGTCGTTGATGTAAAAGTTTCCGGCCGAATGCTTCAACGCATTAGAAGCTTTTTGAATGGCATAACGATCTTGTGCAAAAATGGCACCTGTTAAAGCGTATTCTGAGGTTTGATCAACCAGTTTTAGAGTTTGCTCAAAGTCTTGATCTTCATAAATGTAAATAGTCACTACAGGTCCGAAAATTTCTTCTTGCATGGTTCTGTATTTTGGGTCTTTCACAAGCAGAACGGTTGGCTCTATGAAATACCCTTTTGATTTGTCGCAGTTTCCGCCAATTAGAATTTCAACACCTTCGTCTTTTTTGGCCTGTTCAATATAGGCAGCAATTTTATCAAAGGCCCGCTCATCAATCACCGCGTTGATAAAATTAGAGAAATCTTCAACGGTGCCCATTTTAAAGCTCTTTATATCTTGTAATAGGCGTTCTTTTACTTCAGGCCAGATGCTTTGAGCAACATACACTCTTGAGGCTGCCGAACATTTTTGACCTTGAAATTCAAAAGCTCCTCTTGAAATGCCTGTAGCGACTGCCAGAGGATCAGCTGAAGGGTGCGCTAAAATAAAATCTTTACCACCTGTTTCTCCTACAATTCTAGGATAGGTTTTGTAAGTGTGGATGTTTTCTCCGATGGTTTTCCAGATGGTTTGAAACACAGAGGTCGAACCCGTAAAGTGTACTCCTGCAAAGTCTGGATGCTTAAATACGATGTCTCCGGCCAAAGGCCCGTCAACATAAATCATGTTGATGACTCCATCCGGCAGACCAGCTTCTCTGAAAATTTGCATCACTATATTGGCAGAATAAATTTGAGAGTCAGCGGGTTTCCACACTACTGTATTGCCCATCAAAGCAGCACTGGCAGGTAGATTTCCTGAAATGGCTGTGAAGTTAAAAGGAGTAATTGCAAAGACAAATCCTTCAAGGGGTCGGTATTCAACACGGTTCCATAATCCTTCAGGAGAATGAGGCTGATCTGCAAAAATTTGAGTCATGTAATGCACATTGAAACGCAAAAAATCTGCAAATTCACAAGCCGCATCAATTTCAGCTTGATAAGCATTTTTACTTTGTGCAAGCATGGTGGCGGCATTGATTTTTGCTCTGTATTTTCCGGCAATTAAGTCTGCTGCTTTTAAAAAGATCGAAGCACGGTGCTCCCAGTACAGATTCTCCCATGATTTTTTGGCATCAAGAGCAGCTTTTATGGCAGCATTCACATGTGAGGCATCTCCAAAGCTGTAGTGTCCGAGTAAATGCACATGCTCGTGGGGTGGATGCATACTTCTTTTATCATCAGTTCTTACTAATTCAGAGCCAATGTACATAGGCACATCAATAGTTTCACTTTTCATCACCTTTAAAGCGGCTTTGAGATTCTTTTTCTCTGTTGTGTTTGGCCCATAGCTTAATACAGGTTCGTTGATTGGGGTAGGGGTTTTAAAAATTCCTTTTGGCATAATTTTAAGCGTTTAAGTTGATGAAGGATTTAAAATGTTCAGGGATAAGTGTTTTTACCTTTTTTTGATAATCATAGCAGACCATGACAGTTGTGGCTTGGGCGCAGAGTTTAGCTTGATTTTTCAGGTACATTTTGTATGAAAGGTCAAAACTGGTAGTGCCTACTCTTGAGCAGGTGACTTGAATTTCGATGGAGTCTTTTAGGTGGATGGGTTTGATGTAATCAATCTCGGTTCTGGCTAAGATAATACCGGCTTTGGTCCAATCATAAGTGGGTATATGGTGGTTGAAAAAAGCAATACGTGCTTGTTCAATGTATGAGATAAAATTAGCATTGTTTACATGCCCAAGCATATCAATATCGGCAAAACGCACCTGTATGTCTGTTTTAAAATGTGCCACTCAGGTGATTGGGTTTAGAGTAATGTTGTAGATTGTTTTTTTGAATGTTTGTGCCATGAGCTTGCCATCCACAAAAATAGCTCATTCGTCGCTTTTTACAAATTCTTTAACAATTTGTTTTGTAGCTGAAAAAATAGCCCTTTCACTCATCTTGTTGAGATTAATAAAGGCTTTGCTGATTTGATCAGAAATCTCTTTAAAATCATGGTCTACTACATTTGAGATAAAAATGTCTGGATGAGCTGTTTTCTTCAGTTGCTCTTGGTCTAAAAACAGTTCTTCGTAGAGCTTTTCTCCTGGTCTTAGCCCTGTATATTTGATTTGAATGTCTTTGCCTTCTTCTAGGCCAGAGAGTTGAATCATTTTTTTGGCAAGATCAATAATCTTGACAGATTCCCCCATGTTAAAGACAAAGATTTCACCTCCTTTACCGATCAAAAAGGCTTGAAGCACTAGCTTGCAAGCTTCAGGAATGGTCATGAAATAACGTGTAATATCAGGGTGGGTAACTGTTAAAGGACCACCGTTTTCAATTTGTTTTCGAAATAAAGGAATCACAGATCCGTTTGAACCCAGTACATTGCCAAATCTGGTGGTAATAAAGGCGGTTTTTGACTCTGCATTAAGGGCTTGTACATACATTTCAGCCATGCGTTTAGAAGCCCCCATCATACTGGTTGGATTTACGGCTTTGTCAGTTGAGACCATAATGAATTTATCAGCATTAAACTCGTTGGCTAAATTGGCTATATTTTGGGTTCCCAATACATTTACTTTGATGGCCTGAGTGCTGTTTTCTTGCATCAACGGAACATGTTTGTAAGCAGCTGCGTGAAAGACAACTTCTATGGCTTGTGTTTCAAAAATGGTTTTTAAATATGCCTTGTCTTTTATATCTGCAATAATGATTTGCCAGTTTTTATCAGCATATTGATTTTTAAGTTCGAGTTCTAGCTCGTAAAGCGCCGATTCAGCTTGATCAAGTAGAATCAATTTTTTAGGGTTAAATTGGAGTATTTGGCGGCAAATTTCACTACCGATTGATCCTGCTGCTCCGCTCAATAAAATAACTTTACCTTCAATGTCTTTTTTAATTTGATTGAATTCAATATCAATTTGATCTCTGCCCAGTAAGTCTTCAATTCTAACATGTTTAATTTGGTTAAAGCTCAGTTTGCCATCAATCCATTTTTCTAAAGGGGGCACATCTCTAACCACAATTTTTTCTTCTAAACACAGATCAATCAAAGCTCTTTTTTGATTAATAGAAAGTCTTTGAGAAGCAATAATTAAATGAGAAACATGATTTTGGTCAATGAGTTTTTTGATGTTTTGGTGATCGTAAACCTTAATGCCTTCAATGACTTTACCTGCGCGTTTTTTATCTCTATCAACAAAGCCTATGATGTTGTATTTAGCGCCTCTGTCTCGATCTAAGGTACGTTTAGCAATCACCCCTAGTTCGCCTGCTCCGTAAATGATCACATCCCATTTGGGTTTGCCAGAAAAGCGCATTTCAAAATACAGGGTTTTGACCAATAGTCTAGAAAAGACTAGAATAAAACAACTCAATAAAAATTCAATGATGATGATTGAGTGTGGGATAGCATATTTTTTTTGTGCATAAAAAAACAAACTATTGATCAGAAAAAGAATCACAGATCCTATTAAAAGTGTTTTTAAAATACGCATTATATCGGCACTTGATGTAAAGCGCACAACACCTTTAAAGATTTTACTTCTCAAGAAACTCAAAGCCCTTACACTTAATACCACCACTAGAGCTAATGGAATCAAAGGGTATTCTTTTTGAGGAATCAAAAAATTAAAGCGTAGCAAATACGATCCACCCAAACTGATGAGCACAAAAAGCAGATCAATACAAAAAATTAACCAACGCGGTACTTTTGCATAAAGTGTTTGTATAAGCTCTCTAAATTGCAAAGCAAAACAAAGGTAATCGCAAAACAAAGGGCAGTCAAGTGCCCAGTTAGATTCTAAAGATCTTTACATCTTTATTAGAGTCAAAAATGTGTGGGTAATGTTCTTTTAAATTGGCTTTCATGAATTCTAAGGGCACATCATCAAAATGGCCATAATCTTGAGTGTACTCCATAAAAAGGGCTCCCTCATTGTTGTATTGTTGAAGGTAGGAATCGTTTTTGCCATCAAATTCAAGTACAGCCACCTTATATTTTTCACACAAAGAAGCATTAAAGGCGGGTGAGAGTTTTAACCATTTGTCATTTAAATAAACATTGACCATGCCGTGGGGAGTAAGTTCATTAGTGTTGAACTTTTCAATCAAACGCTCAGCTGCAATGTGATTTTTAACCTTGCCTAAGTGCAGGCGTGCTGGTATGTTCATAGCTCTAAGTCCTGCTATGAGTAAGATGGATTTCTCAACACAATTGCCCGATGGTTTTTGAGCAATAGTACTGGCTTTGTAATCGGTTTCTATAAAGCTGATGTTGTAAGGGTCATACCTTAGGGTATCGCGCACTTTTTGGTAAAGCCCAATCGATTTTTCTTGATCAGTTAAAGCCTGGTTTTGAAATGCAGCTATAAAGTCTTGAACAGCTTTATGCTCAAAGTCAAAATAAAAGGTTTTGTTTAAATACTGTTTCACTTGTGCGAAGATGCATAAAATTTTATCAAAAAAATAGCCATGAATTGACAAAGGCTTTTGCGATATTTGTGCTTTAATTGTGAAATGAAACAAACAGCACTTTACAACAAACACCTTGAGTTGAATGCCAAAATGGTTGACTTTGCGGGCTATCAAATGCCTTTGCAGTATAGTGGGCTAACACCAGAACATCACAATGTACGTAAGGCTCTTGGCTTATTTGATGTTTCGCACATGGGCGAGTTTATCTTAGAAGGTGAACATGCGTTGGCCTTGATTCAAAAACTTACTTCAAATGATGCTTCAAAACTCTTTGATGGTAAAGTACAGTATTCTACGCTAACCAATACAAAAGGGGGCATTATTGATGATTTATTGGTCTATCGCTTCAATGCAACAAAATACATGTTGGTGGTCAATGCCTCTAACATTGAAAAAGATTTGAGTTGGATTACTGCTCAAAATGATTTAGGCGTAACAATTAAAGATGTTTCTAATCAAACATCTTTGCTTGCTTTGCAAGGTCCTAAGGCTGTTGAGTTGATGAGTAGTATAGCAGGGTTTAATACGGCTGAAATGCCTTATTACACTTTTAAAGAAATTGAGCTTCAAGGGCATTCAATAATCTTATCTGTAACAGGGTATACCGGAGCGGGTGGATTTGAAATTTACTGTGCAAATGATGCAGCTCCAGTACTTTGGGAGTTGCTTTTAAGCAAAGGGGAGCGTTTTAATATTTTGCCCTGTGGCTTGGCAGCCAGAGATACCCTTCGTTTAGAAATGGGCTTTTGCTTATATGGCAACGATATTGATGATACAACCTCGCCCATTGAGGCAGGGCTTGGTTGGATTACCAAATTCACCAAAGACTTTACAGCAAGAACGATTATTGAGCAGCACAAAACTGATGGAGTGTCAAAAAAACTGATTGGCTTTGAGTTAGAAGATAGGGGTATTCCTAGAAAAGGCTACGATTTGGTTGATGCTGATGGATCAGTGATCGGAAGGGTCACTTCTGGGACCATGTCACCTTCTTTAAGTAAAGCCATAGGCATGGGCTATGTAGATACGCAGGTATTGAAAGAAAAACAAGATTTTTATGTGCAGATTAGAAATAAGCGCATTAAGTGCAAGGGCGTAAAATTTCCTTTTTATAAAGCAGATGTTTAAGAGAGTTACTATAATTGTTTTAATAGGTTTGATCACTTATATATGTTTGATGCCAAAGGTAGAGGCCTGGGGCTTTTTTGCCCACAAGCACATCAATAAAATGGCGGTGTATACTTTGCCTAGCCCCTTGATGGGATTTTATAAAAAACACATTGAGTTTGTTTCTCAACACGCAGTTGACCCTGATAAAAGAAGGTATGCTGTTCAAGGAGAAGCGCCAAGGCATTATATTGATTTAGACCATTATTATGGAGAAGGTGAAACGATGCGTGATGTGCCTTTTTATTGGGATAGCGCGGTGGCAAAATATACCGAAGACACCTTGAATGCTTATGGTATTTTGCCATGGTCTTTTCTAGGGTGTTATTATTCATTGGTCAAGGCTTTTGAAACCAAGAACTTTGATCTGATTTTAAAGTACTCGGCAGATATTGGACATTACATAGGCGATGCCACAGTGCCCTTGCACACTACAGAGAATTATAATGGGCAGTTTACTGGCCAAAAGGGCATACATGCGTTTTGGGAATCGCGTATTCCTGAGTTGTTTCATGAAGATTATGATTATTTTACCGGAAGAGCCAAACAAGTAGATAAGCCCTTGAAATTTATTTGGGAACTGGTCTACTCTTCACATGTATTGGTTGATAGTGTTTTGTTGATTGAAAAACGATTATCAAATACATATCCTAAAGATCAGCAATACACTGTTTATCAGAGAGGAAGAAACAACTTAAAGACCTATTCAGAAGGGTATTCTAAAACCTATTCTGATGCGATGGATGGTATGGTTGAAGAACGCATGCGCACGGCCATCATTTCTGTGGGCAGCATTTGGTATTCAGCTTGGGCAAAGGCGGGTAGCCCAGATTTGAAAGATTTATATGATCAGCAAGTTTCAGAAGATTTTCAAGACCAGCTCTATGCCATTGAAGAGCTTTTAAAGACTAAAAAGATCAAAACAAGGGCGCATGAGCATTAAGCATGTGGTTGTTCTACTCGTTGTTTTTGCTCAGTTTGCTTGCACTTCTCAAGATGAGGCTTACATCAATACAATTACAAAGCTTAGGGTAGAGAAATACCAAGATTTTTTAAAACCTGATATTTCTCCTTTAACAGCGTTAGATCGCACTGATTTTTCAGGGTTAAATTACTTTGGGGTTGATCCTGCTTTTAAGTTTGCAGCGCAATTTGAAGAAAACTCCTTTAAAACCAAAGCATCCATTCAAAGTTCTAAAAATAAAGGGCGCAACTATCTCTACGCTGGAGATCTTGTTTTTAAACGCGGCAATAAAGCTTATAGGCTCAAATCTTACCTGCAAACCGACACCTCCAAAACACTCTTCATCCCCTTCACAGATTCGACCACCTCTCACCAAACCTACTACTCAGGCAGATTTCTAGACATCCACTTAGATTCACTGCCCTTAGAAATAGACTTCAATAAAGCCTACAATCCTTATTGCGCCTACAACAAAGCTTATGATTGTCCCATCCCCCCAAGAGAAAATCATTTAGATTTTGCAGTATTGGCAGGCGAGCAAATTTTCAAAGCCCATACGGCTAAAGGCGCATACAGCCCCATTCACACAATAGAAAAAGCGTGTGATTCAATTGGTCTTGTAGAAGTTATCACACTTGATTCAAGCATTCAAATTGATTTGCGCTACAACGGCACCAACAACTTTTTAAACACCGACCTTTACCAGGGGTTTTCAAAAGCCTATCTGCACCCTAAAACCGCGCAAAAACTCATCAAAGCTCAAAAAACCTTAAAAGCAAAACACCCCAATTATAGCCTTATCATTTTCGATGCTGTACGGCCCTTAGCCACCCAACAAAAAATGTGGGATAGCCTAGACATGCCGATTGCAGAGCGCAGAAAATACGTCTCTGACCCTAAAAAAACTTCTTTACACAATTATGGAGCAGCAGTTGATTTAAGCATCATAGATATGCAATCTGGCGAGCTTTTAGATATGGGTACTGCCTATGATTTTTTTGGTAAAAAAGCCTATCCGATTTATGAAGATGCGCTTTTACAAAAAGGAGTGTTAACCAAGGGGCAAGTTCAAAATAGAAGATTGTTGCGTGATGTAATGCAAGGGTCTGGTTTTACCTCTATTAAAACCGAGTGGTGGCATTTTAATACCTTTTCAAAAAAGTATGCTAGGGAGCATTTAAGAGTGTTGCCTTAAAAAATACTCACTCCTTTTATGCCTAAATATGTTGCAATACAGCCAAACATTATGGGCATTATTATGTAAAACAATGAATGGATAATATTACCTGCGGCAGTACCAAAAAGACCTTTCATTGCTTCTAACTTTTTTAATTTCCGTGCTTGATTTTTTATTCTCAATAAGAATACCCAACTCCCACATGTAAAAGCAAATAGTCCACAGAGTATAGAAATGTAATTCATAGTTGCAAAGTTAAGTAAAAAGAAATTTTAGTTTATGACTGATTTCTAGGATGAAAATTCAAAATCTCTTCACGTAAAAATTGATCAGATACATGCGTGTAAATTTCAGTGGTGACAATAGAGCTGTGCCCTAAGAGCTCTTGTACAACCCTTAAATCTGCTCCTCCTTCAATTAAATGGGTCGCAAAAGCATGTCTGAAACTGTGCGGACTTACCTTTTGCTCGATTTCAGCTATTTTAGCTTGTTGTTTTACGATGGTAAAAATCATTTCTCGGGTCAAATTTTCGCCTCTTCTGTTTAAAAAAATAAAGTCTTTAAAAGCGGATTTAATTGCTTGATGAATGCGCACCTCACTTAGATAAATATTGAGCTGTTTTAAAGCATGAGATCCGATGGGAATGATGCGTTGTTTGTTGCCTTTTCCGATGATGCGCAATAATTGTTCTTCAAATAAGATGTGCTCAAATTTTAGATTCACAAGCTCTGAGACGCGCAGTCCGCAACCGTATAAGACTTCTATTATGGTCTTGTTGCGCTGCCCTTGTGGTGCTGAGAGATCAATTGAATCAATGATTTGCTCTATTTGTTCAATTGAGAGTACCTCAGGTAAGGTTCTAGGGAGTTTAGGGCTTTCGATGAGTTCTGCTGGGTTGATTCTGCACAACTCTTCTTCAATTAAATACAGATAAAAGCTTTTAATACTTGAGATCATTCGGGCTCTTGATGATGGGCGGTATCCTACATCAAATAAGTCATGTAAAAATGCTTCAAGATCTTTTTTTGAGAGCCCAGAAAGTTCTTTTTGATGATAGAATTGCTGAAGTTTTTCAATGTCTGAACAGTAAGCTTGAACAGAGAGGGGGGCGAGAGATTTCTCAAGCTTTAAATATTGGTTAAATCCTGAAATAAAGTGATTCAAGGTAGGTTTAGCTTAATCGTCAAACACTTCGATAGAGACCTCTTTTTTAACTAGTTCTGAGAAGGTGCCTTTGTAGCGAGTTGCTTTTACTAGATGGTTGTCGATCCAATGGTAGTTGCCGCCGCGGGGTTTGTTGTACAGAACACCGTGGTATTTGAACCCATGTTGATCGAGCCAATTTTCTGTGACTTGTTTGTGAGCATCTGTGCGTGAGGTAAAAAAAGTAATGATGTGGCCTTTCTCATACCAATTGTTTATGGTTTTAAGGGCATCTTCAAAGGGCTTGCATGTAGCCATGCGCTGTGGCTCTTCATTCGGAACATCTTCTGTGATGGTTCCGTCGATGTCAATCAGGTAGTTTTTAATTTCTTTTGCAAGTACTGGCGAGGCGTTTAGTCCTTCAGCATCTTTTATTTTTTTTAACTCTTGGCCCATGTAGAAAAGATAAAATATTTATCTTGAAACAAAGCGTGAGTATGGGCAGAAAAAACAAAAATAATTCAGGATATGTGTATTCTACCAATCCTAATTTTTCTTTTGATGATGAGCAAGAGCAAGAATTTGTTGAGCCTTCAGATCAGCTTTTAGAGCTCAAATTTGAAAAAAAAGGTAGGGGCGGAAAAGTAGCCATTGTGATAGATGGATTTCAAGGATCTGATGAAGATTTAAAAGACTTATCAAAGTTTTTGAAAAATAAATTAGGTGTGGGTGGAAGCGCCAAAAATGGGCAAATTATTATTCAAGGTAATGTTCGAGACAAGATCAAGGAGTTGTTAGAGCAAAAAGGGTATAAAACCAAGAGAGTAGGGGGGTAATTAATTTTCTATTAAAAGCCTTTCAATATAATTATTACCTTGTGAAGTGATTTCAATAAAGTAAATGCCACTTGGATGATCAATAAGATCTATATCAATAGTGTTTGATGAAAAGAATTGCTTGTGTATACTTTTTCCCAGAGGATTTATAATATTAATTAGACCTGAAGCATCTTGTTGATCAAATTTTAGTTGAAATATTCCTTTATTAGGATTGGGAAACACTTTGATGTTTTTATTCAAATAATTAGAATTACTAGAGTTAGAAAGAGCTTCTCCAAATATTTTTACATGCCCGGCAAAACTTCCATTATTATTTGAACTATTTCTAGAGCCAACAGCAAAAATTGAAGCATCAGAACTCATTGAAACAGACCAGCCGAATTGGTCTAAGTTATTTTCACCATTCACTTCTGTTTTTTGTGTCCAACTTCCTAAAGAAAATTCATACAACCTGGCCTGACCTCCTTGATAATCTGGAGCATCTTCAATATCACCGACTAATAAAAAATTACCGTCACTGCTTATGCTAATTGAATTAATTACAGAATTATAATTACCATTTAAATCAGCTGGTGTGTGTATGTCAGTACCTTTTTGACTCCATAGATTATTCTGAAATTCAAATACTCTGGCTACAATTGGTCCTGAAAGTGGATCAAGTGTTACTGAAGTTGCGAGAGACTGGCCATTAGAAGCTATTTTAAGGCAATTACCCATCCAAATTTCTTGGTTAATTCCTGAGAGTGATTGACCTTTCTGGACCCAATTCGAACCTACTAATTCATAAACTTCAATAATTCCTTCATCTAAATTATCATCGTTTTGATCATAATATCTAGATGAAATTGCTACCGTGTTACCATCACTACTTATGCTTACTTCTCGACCAAGTTGTTGATCAGCGAGATCACCAAAAAGATCTTGGCCAATTTGGATCCAGTTATTAGATATGTTTTCATATACTCTTGCGATGCCACATGAATTTACACTATTTTTATTTGCACCTGGAGAACCCACGATCATCTTGCTACCATCAAAATTCAGTTCAACGGAACTTAAAAGTGCATTTTCTTCATCTCCATTAATGGTTGATCCAATTTGTTGCCACCCACCAGATAAATATTTAAAGACTTTAACTTGACCAGAAAACTCTTCTGATCCACTTAGCCATGAACCTACCGCAAGAGTCGTACCATCTCCACTTATACTGATATCATGTCCAAAATGGTCTTCTATATTCACACCACCAATATCTTGACCAAGCTGAATCCATTCTCCTGAAATTTCTTCAAACACTCTTACATAACCAAAATCATCTTGGCCATCATTTTGAACAGAAACATCTTGTTGAGGTGCACCAATAGCTATTATTTTTCCATTGCTGCTTAGGCTAACTGACATTCCGAACCTGTCACCATTAGAGGTTCCGTTGATTACATTTCCTAGTTGGGTCCATTGGCAGTTTGACACAATGCTGATAAACACACAAATAATAGTTGTAAAAAATCTGACGTTCATAAATTTTAAAATTTAATATTTCTCAATATATATATATTCTGAATTAGAAGTAGCTCAAGGTAATTTATTTTATAGACCTGAAGGCGCACAAGTATACCCTTCGTCTTCTAAGTCATTTAACTCTTCTCCAGTAGCGGTACAGACATCTTCAATGATGGTGTCAGGTAGGTTGTTGTAATAACGAACGATTTCACATTCATAACATCTTGAACAAGCACTTAGTGCAACAATTATAAAGAGAATAGAAAATAGAAATGGAGCTTTCATAGTTTTGTTTTTTTTATCTATTAAACAAGATTTATGCCACTTTATGCTTTTCTTGAATGAGTTGTTCATACAGGGCTTCGTATTTTGGTAAAATTTGAAGAATGTCAAATTTTCTGGCTTGATTCAGTGCTGCTTGTTTGAATGTGGGGTAGTGGTTTGATGATAGAATTTCTAAGGCTTTTTGGCCCATTTCTTTTGTATTTCCAACAGGGCATAAAAAACCTGTTTGACCGTCTATATTGACCTCACTTAATCCACCCACATTAGAAGAGATTACAGGCATACCGCTTGCCATAGCCTCTAAGGCTACAAGTCCGAAGCTTTCTTTTTGAGAAGGCAATAAAAATAGATCACCTATGCTGAAAATTTCTTCAATTGTTCTAAGTTTTCCTAAGAAAATAGTGTCAGCGCAAGTGCCCATTTCTCTGCACATAGCTTCAATAGACTGTCTTTTGGGGCCATCACCAATTAAGATTAATTTGCTTGGTAAATGATCGTGAATTTCTTTAAAGGTGCGCACAACGTCTTCGACCCTTTTGACTTTTCTAAAGTTTGAGGCATGCATAATGATGCGCTCATTATTTGGTGCGTATTTAATTTTTAATTGCCTGGTGCTTGTAAGACCTTTATATCGTTTTAAATCAATAAAATTATGAATCACTTGAATTTCTTTTTGAAGATCAAATAGGTCAAGTGTTTCTTGCTTGAGGCTTTCAGATACTGCAGTGATGGCATCTGATTGATTCATTGCAAAATGAATTACAGGTTTAAACGAAGGATCTTTGCCAACCAGAGTAATGTCGGTACCGTGTAGAGTAGTAATAATAGGAATGTGAATGCCTTTAGAAGCCAAAATTTTCTTAGCCATATATGCGGCTGAGGCGTGCGGAATAGCGTAATGAACGTGCAATAAATCAAGGTTTTCAAAGGTAGCCACATCAACAAGTTTACTAGTCAATGCACTTTCATAGTGTGCAAATTCGAATAAGGGATAATGGGCAACACTTACCTGGTGATAAAAAATATTTTCGTTGAAAGCCTCTAACCTAAAGGGCTGATCATAGGCAATAAAATGAACTTGGTGACCCTTTTGAGCAAGGTGTTTTCCTAGCTCTGTAGCTACCACACCACTTCCGCCAAAGGTTGGATAACAAACAATGCCTATTTTCATGCTTTTTGATCTTTTTCGGCCTGTTCAATGGCATTGTAGATGACTTTCATAATACGAGTTCTAACACCTGTATTGATTAGTTTTTTGTTGTTTGCATTCGGGTGTATGCGGTTTGATAAAAAGACATAAACCAGTTCTTTGTCAGGGTCAGCCCATGCTAGAGTACCCGTAAAACCTGAATGCCCAAAACTTTTGTTAGAAATACCACTGCAAGTTGGTCCGGATGATCCATCCATAGTGGGTTTGTCAAAGCCAATGGCTCTTCTGTTGTCGTTCTGAGCAAACTGGGTGGTTGAAAATTCTTTAACAACATCTGTTTTTAAATAAAATTCTCCTCCATACTTACCCCAATTCATGTACATCTGCATGATTTTGCCCAAATCATTGGCATTTGAAAATAAACCTGCGTGGCCTCCGATTCCACCCATCATGGCAGCTCCAGGGTCATGTACATCTCCGTGTACCAGTTGCTGTCTAAATAATTTGTCATTTTCTGTAGGTACAATGCGTTGCAACCCAAATTTTTCTCTGGGCAAGTAAGTCGTAGTCACTAAGCCTAAGCGTTTGTAGAAAAGGTTTTGAACATAGTCTTCTATTGGGATATTGGTAATTAATTCAATGATTTCTTTGCCGAAATAAAAGCCTAGATCACTGTATCTGTATTTCTTTTTCTCGTTGATTTTAGTTTTAGTAATCGTTCTAAAAACAGTGTCTACATAGTGTCTTGAGATGTATAAATTTTCAGCCACACGAATGTCATGATCATCGTCAAATTGATTGGAATAATATTTGGGGTTGGGCCCCTTGCCTTTTCTTAATAAGGTTCTGTAATAAAAAGGAATCCAAGGCTTAAGGCCTGCTTGATGGGTTAAAATTTGTCTAAAGACTAAGTCTTTGTAATCTGTTGTGTCAACTATATCAGGAATATAGCTAGATAAAGGATCATCTAGACTAAACTCGCCTGTTCCTTGTAGGTGCATCATACACATCAGGGTAGAGGTAATTTTTGTTATAGAAGCAATGTCATACAGGTCATCGTTTTGTACTTTGATTAAAGAATCGTAGGTATGATGGCCGAAGCTTTTATTGTAAATTACGCGACCTTTTTGTGCTACATAAACTTGGCAACCAGGCATTGCTTTAGTTCGAATAGCTTTTTCAACAATGCTATCAATGTAGGTGAGTTGTTTTGAATTTATGCCTAAATCTTCGGGGTTAGCATAATTTAGTCTGGTTTGGTTTTTAATTTTAATGCCTGTCGATGAGTTGAAAAACTTGTTGCTAACAGGAAGTTCTCCCGTGATGGGCAATCCACCAAAAATAGCTTGGGCAGAAAACTTCTGGTGCTCGTCATTGTCGTTGTAGCTCACTAAAATAGAGGCGATATCAGAAATTTTATCAAACTGATTTAATCCGTATGGATTGGCCGGAAAGTTTAAAATAACCTGCTTGCTTTTTGCGAGTTGCTCTATGAAATCAATGTGTGTTTTTTGAAGGCCGTATTTTTTATATGATCTTTCATTGGTTCCATGAAGGGTAACAATAATTGGATTGTATTCTTTTAAGGATTCAACAAGTTTAGTTGATTCAGTGGGTGAACTAAAGCTTTGCTTTTGAACAGTATGGCAAGGAGCGTAGAGTTTTAATGTTTTTTGAAACACATCTTCTGAGCTGGTTCCTAATGCTACACTAGCTATGTTTAGAGTGTCTAGGCGCTTTAAAGGCACTAAATCTTTTTTGTTTTGAACAAGCGTCAACGACGCTTCTATGAGTTTTCTTCTTTGAGCATTGTAAGATGTTTTATGCAGGTCTTCATATAATTTATTCAGCTCAATGGTTTGATTTGATTTTTGATCTAATCCTGCCCACTGTTTTGCAATTAATATTTTTTTACACCTTCTGTTGATTTCTTTTTCAGAAATTAACTTTTGATTTAGTGCATTTTTAATCTCTTGAATGGCTTTGGGCACATCTTCAGAAAACAGTAAGACATCATTACCAGATAGCAGTGCTTTAAGGTCGACTTCTCCGGGTTTAAAATAGCTGCTTACTCCTTTCATATTCAATGCATCAGTGAATATAAGACCATTGAATTTTAATTCTTTTTTTAAAAGATCAGTAACGATTTTTTTCGACAGGGTAGAAGCAATTTGTTCACTACTGTCTAAGGCAGGGATATTCAGATGAGCTACCATCACTGAACCCAGGCCTTCGTCAAAAGCTTTTTTGAAAGGATAGAGCTCAAGTTGTTTGATACGCTCTTTAGAGGCTTTTACGGCAGGCAATGTTTTGTGTGAGTCTTTGTCGGTGTCTCCGTGTCCCGGAAAATGCTTTCCGTTAGCCATTATACCAGCATCTTGCATACCATGAATGTAGGCCAATCCTTTTTGAGCAACATTTTCTTTATTCTCTCCGAAAGATCGAGAACCAATCACTGGATTTTTGGGATTGTTGTTTACATCAAGTACTGGCGCTAAGTTGACATGAATGCCCACGCGTTTGCATTGCTGAGCGATGTCTTGCCCCATTTGATAAATCAATTCATTGTCTTGAATAGCACCTAATTGCATTTGCCTTGGGTAAGAGATGGTACTGTCTAAGCGCATGGCAAGACCCCACTCTCCATCAATAGAAATCAAGAGCGGAACTTTTGCTTTAGATTGGTATAGGTTTGTGAGTTGAGCTTGTCTTGCAGGACCACCTTGAAAAAAGATCAATCCACCAATATGGTGCTGCTCTACAAGATTTATGATGTTTTGCTTGTGGGCCTCTGTTTTATTGGAGTAGGCGGCAACCATAAAAAGTTGACCAATTTTTTCTTCAAGAGTAAGTGTTTTTAACACTGAATCTGCCCAATCATACTTTAAATGATCATCGTAAATTTTTGCATGTGCGTTTTGAGTTTGCTCATTTTTTTGAGCAGGCTTATTTAAAACAAAAGCCAAGCACAGAAATGAGATTGGTAATAGAAAAAGAAAAGAAAACGACTTTAAAAATCGAGACATACAAATACACTTTAATCAATCACTTACAAAATACAAAAAATGTAAAAAGAGGCTGGTTAAAAGCCTAGAAATTTTTATTTGAATTCTGTGAAGTATTCAATGGGTTTTCTTTGTCCTTTTGGCCAGTCAGATTTTGGATATCCGAGGTACAAAAAACCTAAACACTTATCTTTTTCAGATAGATTCAGAAAATCAAGCATTTGTTTTGAATATGAAATTTTAGGCGAGGCCCAAAAAGAGCCGATACCATAGGCAGTAGCCAAAAGCATCATGTTCTGAACAGCACAGCTTACTGCAGCAATTTCTTCGATTTCAGGAATTTTTCCAGTTTCTTGACGCCTCATGCAAAGTGCAATTACTACAGAGGCTTTAAGGGGTCGAGAAAGGAGTTTTTGATGTTTTTTTTCGTTGAACTGTTCAGTATTTTGCTTGTATATCTTGGCAAGTTGTTGGCCCAGTACATTACGCTGTTCATCTTCAAACACTTTAAAATGCCATGGCTGCGTTAACCCATGGGTAGGCGCCCATTTGGCAGCATTTAGTAGTTTTTCGACAATTTCGCGATGCACTACTCTGTCAGAAAAATCTTCAGGTTTGATGGTTCTTCTGTTTTCAATGACTTCTATAATTTCACTTACGTTGTATTTCAAGAGTGATGTTTTATCAGGTTTTCAATGGGCTTAGTAACAATATTGCCAAGTGTTAAGCCATTTGCCTTTAAGGCTTTTTCAAGTATATCTTTAAAGTGAAATGCAATAGAGCCAACAAAATGAATGGGGTATTGTGCAGCACTTTCAATGGCCAATACATGCGTATGAATAAAATCTTCAAACCCTTTGTATAGTAGATTTTGAGTGTATTCAAGGTCTTTGAAGTTAGCCACCTTTTTGGTTAATGAAGCTAAGAAACGATTGGGGTTTTCTTTTTCGTACACGGCTTTAAAAATTTGATTTTTTTCAAATCCTAATTCTCTAAAATGATGATGCATTGCTTGAGGCATTTTTTGATTGATAAAATCTTTAGCCAATTGAATGCCAAAATAAGCTCCACTAGCCTCATCACCTAAGATATAGCCAAGAGCAGAAGTGAAACTTTGAATAGTTTTACCGTTGTAAAACACACAGTTTGAGCCTGTGCCTAAAATACATGAAACACCAGCTTTGTTTTCGCAAGTTGCATACACTGCAGCATCAATATCATGATGTATCTCAATTTGTACAGCGTTTGTAAAGTTAGCTTTTAAAGCATCTTTAACTTTTTTAATGCGTTCATCTGAAGAACAGCTGGCGCCATAGTAGTAAATGGTAGTTATATGCCCAGCAATATCTTGAAGAGCTTGGTTTTCACCAATCTCATTTTTAATAAAATCACTGCTTTGCAGCATGGGATTAAAGCCAAGAGTTTGGGTGATTGAATGGCTTTCACCTTCTATGATTGCCCAATCTGTTTTGGTGGATCCGCTATCGGCGATTAAGATCATTGAATAAGAATGTTTTTTTGAATTTTAGCGCCATTTTTTAATGCAATCTCAAAGAGGTAGCTGCCTGGCCTTAATAGATGCTCTAGAACAATATTTGATGTATTGTATATGTAATTGTTAATCAGTTGCATATGGTTATTGTAAACATTCACTGATGTGATTTTTTGATCAGCTTGTATTTGAATAGCTTGATTAGATCTGGCAGGGTTAGGAAAAATTAAAAAATCTTTTGGACTATTATTTTGTAGAATATTGGTTGAGGTCGTATGATAGTAAATAGTTAAAAAACTTGCAGTATCTGTACTTTCTTTACTTGCAAACCCTTTTAGTGTATGGGTGTTTTGCTCATTTGTTTTAAGTAAAAGATTTAATCCGTCAGTAGCACTGTTCAGCCAATTTTGAACTACTTGTGTAAATATAGAGGTGTTTTGAAAAGTAAAACTTCCAAAATCATCAATGAGACAGGTGCTTAGTTGAGTTGTGTCATAGTCACCACCTGCAGTATTCCAATCAATAGAATCGTAGTAGGCATCTTGCCAAGTAGCATCGCCATTTTCAGCCTGTGCGCCCCCTCCTTGTTGGGTAGAAGAGGATCCTTCTCCAAAATGTTGGGTAAGCTGGTGTAAGTAAAAAGTGTCACTTGAAATATTTGGAATTTTCGTACAGTTCATGGTGAGCGAAACAGAATCAACAACAATTGATGTGGGCAAGGTAAATACTTGAAAACTTAAAAGCCCTCTTCGAATGCCTCCGTTTCCTGAAAGTCCAACGTATACAAAAGGCCCTTCTCCATTACTGTTGCTCATGAAATCAGAAATAATGGTATTGTCTTTATTTGCAAAAATTTGAATGCTGTTCTGAGTACTTGATCTTAAAGAAAATAGCCCAAGTATAAAGACAGAAGCATAGGTGAATCGGTTCATTTTTTTTTTTTTGATTTTCACAAATATAAACAATGCATTCACATAATTTCAGTTGGGTTTTTCATAAAAAAAAGTATGTTTGATTTATGAAAAAAATCACTTCATTTTGTGCGTTAATTTTTCTTACGGCTTCAATTACTGCTCAAGTTGCCATAAATAAAACAGGCGCAACCCCTGATGCCAGTGCCATGTTAGATGTGCAAGGCACAGATGTAGGTTTTTTGGTGCCTCGTATGACAGCTACTCAACGTTTGGCTATTACAACTCCCGCAAAAGGCTTATTAGTGTTTGATACTGATTCAAACGTGTTTTATTACAATCAAGGTGCCAGTGGAACGCCTGATTGGGTGTGGTTTAAGAGTAATGCTGACACCGCTGCTATTTTCAAAGACAAATACGATAATTTAATTTCTACTACAGCACAACGCGATACATTTTTAAATGACGATAACGCCACTTACGGTGGGCATATTTTATTGGGCACCAATGCAGGGCGTGCAGTAAGCACAGCAAGTTTTGGAGGCCCTGGACGTTTAGTGGCCATTGGCGCAAACGCCGCTCAATATTCAGATGGCTCTGGTAAAATTGCCATTGGCAATAATGCCGCTGAACATGATTCAGCCAATGGTTCAATTGCCATTGGCTCATATGCCTTGCGTAATAATGCCTCAGGAGTATGGACTTCTGTTGGTATTGGCAAGCGAGCAGGAGAGAATAATACTGGTCAAGCACTTACAGCAGTTGGCTCTTGGGGTACTGGACAAAATAACACAGGAACCTATGCTACATTAATAGGAGCAGATTGTGGCAGGGATAATTCAGGTGGATATTGTAGTGCAATTGGATATTGGAATTTATCTAATAATACCGGAGACCAAGTGTATTGTTTGGGTACTGAAAATGCTAGATCTAACTCTGCAGATAATGTTGTTGCTATAGGAAAAGGTAGCGCACATGCAAACGCGGGCATTGGTGTTATTGCAATAGGTTTTGGATCTTCTACAGGAACACCTAAAGGCACGGCAACAAATAATTTAGGCTCAGGTGTTATTGCAATTGGCACTCTTTCTGCTATGAATAATATAGGAGACGATGTTGTAGCAATAGGTTCAGGTACAGCAGCTGATGCTGGTGCTGGTCCAGCAAAATCTAATACAGGTAATGTAGTAAACGCAATTGGTTATGATGCTGCTAGCTCAAATACAAAAAATTACGTTAATGTCTTGGGGCGTTATTCTGCCGACGCACCTCAAGCAGAAAGTACGATTTTAACAGGTGACCTTTATTTAAAAGACCCTGATGCTAGTGGCGGCTCAACGACAGGCAATACCTTTACCTTTAACAGTGGTGTTAAAGTACTCAATGGTTCTGGTACTCCTGAAGGTACTATAACAGCTCCTATTGGTTCTATGTACCTGAGAATAGATGGTGGGGCAGGCACCAGTTTTTATATCAAAGAATCGGGTACAGGCAATACAGGCTGGGTAGCCAAATAGCCTATAAATCATAAGAGATTTTCAATGTCTCACTGGTAGGATGTGCCTGACAAGTCAAAATGTACCCTTGTTCAACTTC
Source organism: Flavobacteriales bacterium (assembly GCA_020631045.1). Taxonomy (GTDB): domain Bacteria; phylum Bacteroidota; class Bacteroidia; order Flavobacteriales_G; family JALEGO01; genus JAHDHZ01. Next base: position 56,238 of record JAHDHZ010000003.1, read on the forward strand.
TTTATCTGTCAAAGCAAAATTAGTATCCATCTGTGTGGTGCCTTCAATAATTTTTGCTTTGCAAGAAGTGCATACGCCGCCTTGACAAGAATACGGAGGATCTAGCCCTAAGTCAATGGCTTTATCTAAAATAGGCTCGGCATTTTGCTCTAACTCAAATTCATGGTTTTGAGCATCTAAGGTGATTGATATTTTACTCATCGAAACTTAATTTTATGGTATCACTTTTCACAAGAGCTTGGCAGGTTAGTACATAGCCTTGTTTCACTTCATCTTCTTCTAAAGCATAATTTGCTTTCATCTCAGCTTTGCCTTCTAGTATTTTTGCTTTGCACGTACAACATACTCCGCCCTTACAGGCATAAGGTATGTCTAGCCCTAGATTGTATGCGGCATCTAAAATGTTTTCATCTACACTAGGCATGGTAAATTTTACCCTGTCGCCATCTTTGATGATTTCTACAGTTGCGTTTTTAGAATTCTGATCAGATAAGACTGTCTTTGCAGTTTGATTTCTTTCTTTTTTGGATGGAGTGCCGAATAATTCAAAGTGGATGTTTTCTACAGGCACATTCTGATCGCTTAACCATTGCTTAAGGTCCATAATCATGTGAAATGGCCCGCACATGTAAAAATCATCAAAGAAGCTAATTTGAAAGAGGCTACTGAATAGTTTCTCGCATTTCTCAACATCAATTCTACCTCTATTTAAGGTGTTTCCGATCAATGATCTAGAGAGTACGTGGTGCAGAAAAAAGCGCTGCATGTAAGCATTTTTTAATGCTTCAATATCTTCTCTGAACATGATGCTTTCAAAGGTTTTGTTGCCATAAATTAGCGTGACGGTACTTAAAGGCTGTTCAGATAAAACAGTTTTAATCATTGAGAGAATAGGAGTGATGCCACTGCCTGCTGCAAAAAAGCAATAATGTTTTTGTGTATTTTTAGAAGTAACAATTTTAAAATTGCCCATAGGAGGCATCACTTCTAACACATCACCAACTTTTAAAACATCATTGGCAAAACTAGAGAACAATCCACCCTCTACTTGTTTAATGCCTACTACAAGTTTCTCTTCAAAAGGAGCCGAACAAATTGAATAAGATCGTCTAATTTCTTTGCCTTCAAGCACCGTTTTTAAGGTAATGTATTCACCTGCATTAAACTTGAAAACAGACTTTGATTCATCGTTTAATTTAAACTCGACACAAACAGCATCTGAAGTAAGCTTATTTATATTTTTTACAGGTAACTTGTGAAACTTGCTCATAAAGGGGCAAATCTTTATCTTAGATGCTAAAGATAGTTTAATTGAATCAAACTCTGGGGCTATGGCAAAAAGTTTAGAAGAAAAATTTCAGCAATCAATTGATGCAGAGCAAAAAATCGAGCCCAAAGACTATATGCCTGATGCATATCGTCGAAATTTGATTCGACAAATTGCTCAACATGCACACTCTGAAATTATTGGCATGTTGCCAGAAGGAAATTGGATTACACGTGCTCCTACTTTGAGAAGAAAGGTGGCCTTGTTGGCAAAAGTACAAGATGAGGCAGGGCATGGTTTGTACTTGTATTCAGCCATGGAAACTTTGGGGAAATCTAGAGACGAAAGTCTGCAAGAATTGATTGACGGGAAAGCCAAATATTCAAGTATTTTCAATTACCCGACCACTTCATGGGCAGATATCGGGGCAATTGGCTGGTTGGTCGATGGAGCTGCCATTGTCAACCAAGTGGCTTTGCAACGAACTTCTTATGGACCTTATGCAAGAGCCATGGTGCGTATCTGTAAAGAAGAGAGTTTTCATCAAAGACAGGGCTTTGAAATTATGACCTCGCTTGCTAAGGGTACAGCCGAGCAAAAAGAAATGGCTCAACGCGCACTCAATAAAATATGGTGGCCAGCCTTGATGATGTTCGGGCCTTCAGATAAAGATTCAGTACATTCGGCACAAAGCTTAAAATGGAAAATTAAACGACAGTCTAATGATGAGTTGCGTCAAGCTTTTGTAGACATTACCGTACCACAAGCAGAATTTTTAGGTCTCACGATTCCAGATAAAGACCTGAAGTGGAACGAAAAACGCGGGCACTATGATTTTGGCCAAATTAATTGGGAAGAATTCTACCAAGTCATCAAAGGCAATGGTCCTTGTAATAAAGAGCGTTTAGCTGCCAGAAGAAAAGCGCAAGAGAACGGAGAGTGGGTGAAAAAAGCAGCTCTTGCCTACGCTGAGAAACATAAAAAGCAACAAGCAGCATGAGCACATCAGATTGGCCCCTGTGGGAAGTATTTATTAGAAGTAAACAAGGCTTAAACCACAAGCATGTGGGCAGTTTACGCGCAGTCGATGAGCAAATGGCAATTGAGAATGCACGTGATGTGTATACCAGGCGTTCAGAAGGTATTAGCATTTGGGTGATTGAATCTAAACACATTCATGCATCGTTATCTAGCAATTCAGAGAGCTTGTTTGATCCGGCAAATGATAAGGTATATCGTCATCCGACCTTTTATGATATTCCTGATGAAATAGGGCACATGTAATATGTCGAAAGAAATTTTTTATACACGTTTAGCAGACAATAATCTAATCTTGGGCCATCGCCTATCTGAGTGGTGTGGACATGGTCCAGAACTTGAACAAGATATTGCCCTTATAAATGTAGCTTTAGACTTAATCGGGCAGGCTAGAAATTTATACATTCAACTTGGCGAGTTAAAAGGAGTAAGCGAAGATGAAATTGCCTACAAAAGAGATGCGCATGCATTTTACAATTTTTTAATTTGTGAGCTTGAAAACGGACACTTTGGCACAACCATGATGCGTCAGTTTTTATTTGATGCCTACCACAATTTTCTTTTAGAGCAATTGACCAAAAGCGAAGATGACTTTTTAAAAACGTATGCTTTAAAATCAATTAAAGAGGTGCGTTACCATCTTGAACATTCTAAAAAGTGGGTCTTGCGTCTGGGAGATGGCACCCAGGAGAGTCATGATAAAATGCAAGAGGCTTTAAATCTACTTTGGCCTTATGCCCTTGAGTTTTTGGCTTTTGATAAGATTGATGAGCAGTTTTTAGACACTGATAAATTAGAAAAAAGCTGGCACAGATCAGTTAAAGAGATCATCGATGAGGCAACCTTAAATATTCCAGAAAATACTTGGCCTCAAAAAGGAGGCAAAAAAGGCAATCACACCGAACACTTGGGCTATATTTTAGCCGATATGCAGTTTTTACAAAGAGCTTACCCTGATGCTCAAAACTGGTAAAGAGCTCCAAACCATTTTATTTATTGACGGTCACTGTATCATGTGTTCGGCTCTGGTAGACTTTGTCTTAAAACGCACGCCTGAGCATTTTAAATTTACACATCTTGATTCTAGTTTTGCAATGGCTCATCATCCACCCGAAAAAAACAAAACCTCTTCAGTAATTTTTTATCTAAACGGGCAGTATTTTAAGAAATCTACAGCTGTGATTAAAGTTTTGAAACAAATGCCTTTGCCTTACCGTATGTTGGCTTATATGATTCAAATTATTCCGCTTATGTTAAGAGATGTGTTGTATGATTTAGTTGCTAGGTTTCGTTATTATTTATTTGGTAAAAAACAGCTTTGTGTAATTCGCATTGAAGAGCAAAAAAAGTCAAGATTTTTACCTTAATTTGTTGCAAATATTGTTCTTATGACAGATTTGGGGTTTAATAAAAACGAAGATCACAACAAACTTTTAGTTTCTAATCTAAACAGAAAGCTCGATCAGATTTTTTTGGGTGGAGGCAAGAAAAAAATTGAGAAACATAAAAAGAAAGGAAAGCTCACGGCACGTGAACGTATTGAATATTTGTTAGATAAAGATGCACCTCAGGTTGAGATAGGTGCTTTTGCTGCCGATGGTATGTATGAACAATATGGTGGATGCCCTTCTGCTGGCGTGATTGTAGTAATCGGATACGTATCCGGCAAGCAATGTATTGTTGTTGCCAATGACGCTACAGTGAAAGCAGGTGCGTGGTTTCCGATGACGGGTAAGAAGAACCTTAGGGCTCAAGAGATTGCAATTGAAAACAAATTGCCAATTATTTATTTGGTCGACAGTGCCGGCGTGTTTTTGCCTATGCAAGACGAAATATTCCCAGACAAAGAACATTTCGGACGCATCTTTAGAAACAATGCCGTGATGAGCTCCATGGGCATTACTCAAATTGCAGCAGTAATGGGCAGTTGTGTCGCTGGCGGAGCCTACTTGCCCATTATGAGTGATGAGGCTTTGATTGTTGAGAAAACGGGGTCTATCTTTTTGGCAGGCTCTTATTTGGTAAAAGCCGCAATCGGAGAAGACATAGACAATGAGACCTTGGGAGGAGCAACCACTCATTCAGAGATTTCTGGAGTGACTGATTATAAATGCAAAGACGATCACGATTGTCTAGATAAAATAAAATCTATTGTAGATAAGATAGGAGCCAAGCCCAAGGCAGGTTTTGATCGTAAAAAATCAGCTTTGCCCAAAGAAAATCAAGAAGAGATTTTTGGAATTCTTCCTTCTGACCGTGCCAAGCAGTATGAAGTAAGAGAAATTATCAAACGATTAGTTGACGATTCTGAATTTACTGAGTACAAAGAAGGTTATGGCAAAACCATTGTGTGTTGTTATGCTCGTATTGATGGATGGAGTGTAGGCATTGTGGCCAATCAGCGAAAGTTAGTAAAAAGCAAAAAAGGTGAGATGCAATTTGGTGGAGTAATTTATTCAGACTCTGCTGATAAAGCCTCACGTTTCATTATGAATTGCAATCAAAAAAACATTCCTCTAGTGTTTTTGCAAGATGTTACTGGTTTTATGGTAGGTTCTCGTTCAGAGCATGGAGGCATCATAAAAGATGGAGCAAAGCTTGTAAATGCGGTTTCAAATTCTATAGTTCCTAAGTTTACCATTGTGATGGGCAATTCTTATGGAGCCGGAAATTATGCTATGTGTGGTAAGGCTTATGATCCTAGATTGATTGTGAGCTGGCCTTCTGCTGAACTCGCTGTTATGGGTGGATCGCAAGCAGCCAAAGTATTGACTCAAATAGAAGTGGCTTCTAAAAAAGCAAAAGGGGAGCAGTTAGACGAGCAAAAAGAAAAAGAACTTTTTGATTCTATTAAAGCGAAGTACGACGATCAGGTATCTCCTTATTATGCTGCATCAAGACTTTGGGTCGACGCCATTATTAATCCGCTAGACACAAGAAAAGTGATTTCGATGGGTATTGAAATGGCGAATCATGCAGTTCCAGAAAAACCATTTAATCTGGGTTTAATTCAGACATAAACATTTAAATCTTTCTTTCTACTTAAAAAAAAAGTATATTTTAGTTTAGTAAACACTTAAGTCATGATAAAAATAAAGCCAATTCTACAAAGCAGTTTAATGTATTTTTTACTGTTAAACTTTTTAATGGTTTCTTGTACCTCTTCAAATAATCAACAAGAAGCACAAGATGTTGAATTAGATGAACAGGTTGTGATGATTGAAGATGAATCGGCAACTGATATTGTATTTCCTTCATTGTTGCAAATCGCTTCTATTTTTAAACGCTCAGGCTTAGATTATGTTGATGGTATTACAAATGATGCAGACAAATTAGAGAACTATGAATCTCAAATGAGTCAGTCATTAAACTTTGGGGTTTATGTTGCTGATCTTTCTTATTGTATTAAAAATGGACAGACTCAAAATGCAATGAATTATTTAGCGAATGTAAAAGTGCTGAGTGACAAATTAGGCATCTCTTCTGTATTTGATTCTAAAGATTTGTACACTACTTTTGAAGAAAACATTGACAATCAAGATTCTTTAATCTATGTGATTGCAAATTTGCAGGAGCGTTTAGATGACTATCTTCAAAACAATGAGATGGATTACCTTTCAGCAATTTATTTCACAGGAGGATGGGTAGAGGCGATGCATTTGGCAACTTCAGCAATGAATTTATCACAAAATGAGGCGATTTCTTCTGGTTTGGTTGAGCAAACCCTCATTTTAGATGTGATTGTAAAAGGATTAAGTTCAGGTCCACACAAAGACAATCCTCTGATTGCTTCAATCAAAGAAGATTTGGTAAAACTCAAAGAGATGTCTGATAATTTTGATTTTATTAAAGGGAGAGAAATTGAAGACATTCCTTTTGAAGAGATTCAAATTAATGCTCAAGAGGTTTCAAACCTCTCAAAAGTTATTGCCCAAGTAAGAGCTAAAATCGTAAATGGTTAAAACTATGAAAAAAATATACACTTACATCATATTTGCATTCGCACTTATGCAGATGCAATCGATTCAGTTATTTGCTCAACAGCAGTCTGTTTGTAATTCAGTTGAAATCAGAAAAAAGGCCAGATTACTTTTTAAACCTGATTTTCATTACGATGCATCAAAAACAACGTTTGTGACCTTTATGAATAAAAAGCAATTCAAAGAGCTTGAAGTGCCTTTGTATATTGGAGAGCGGTATAAGGTGATCTTTAGTACTGAGAGTTTACCTCAAGATGTTGATATTGAGGTGTTTGACAAGAAGTACTCTTCGAAATCTCGAACAAAAATATTCTCCTCTAAAGATGTTGAAAAATCAGAAGATGGCACCTATATCTTTGAGCCTAAAAAGCCTTTGAGAAGAATGTACATAGATTATTCGATTCCTCCGACACAGGGAGAGATTGAAAAGGGATGTATTATAGTTACTTTAGGGTATAAGATCTAGTATAAATACTGATCAATTCACCCGCTATAAAGCTTTATTCACCAAATACTTAGGTATTGCATTAAATTTTTTTCAAAAAATTGTATCTTTTTAAAGTTTACTGCGTAAAATCGCAAGTGGGCTTAAATTAGATATATGAGGGTATTGTATTTTTTTCTTAGTTTTTTTCTTCTTTTCTTAGGTTTTTCTACTCAGTCATTTGCTACGACTTTTTACTCGCAAGGCTCTGACGTTTTTTCAGCGACTTCAAACTGGGATTCTAATCCATTAGGAGGTGGATCAGTTCCTGTTTTTGCAGATTTTTTGAGTGCAACACACGATTTTGTCATTCAAGATGGGCACACTGTGACCCTTGATACAACAATTTCGATTAATGCTCTTGAAGTTGGTGCAGGTACATCAGGTAGTTTGCTTATTGGCAACAATGTCTCTGCAGATACAATGACTTTAAATGCATTTACGATCAACTCCTCGGCTTCGGTCAGCATAGCTGCTTTTGCAGCAAGCCATAGAATTGAATTGAATGGCGCTTTAGTGAATAATGGTTCTTTAGATTTGAAAGGTTCACTCACTCAGGTGGCCAATTTATTTTTAAACGGAACTTTTAGTATCTCTGGTACTCCGACTTTAAATCAGTTTAACAACATAATTTTTGAATCAGGTAATGTTACAGCCGCAACAGCACTTGATGTTGATGGTTCAGTGATCATTGAGAATGGTGCTACCTTTACAGGAGGCAGCTTAACTCATACAGTAGAAGAAAATTGGGTAGAAAATGGTACAGCAGCTTATAGTTACACAACTGATGATACCATTATTTTCAATTCTCCTTTTGTACAATCTATTCCAAATTCAGCTTATTTCAGTAATGTAAAGATGAATGGTGGAGGTACTGTCACCATGGGAACAGGTTCTGATATTCGATTTTATGGAGATTTTTTGTTAGATGGATCAACCTCAATTATAGGAAACTATGTGCCTCGTTTTTGGAAAGATTTTGAGGTTACAACAGGCTCTACGTTTAATATGACTGGGGGAGACGTTATTTTTCAAGGAACTGCTTCAGATCAGACCCTTACTTTTGATGGAGATGTTACATTTTATGATTTCTTTTTATACTATGGTAAAGCCGCAGGATTTCAAAAAATCATCAATGGTGATTTTTCTGCTCTAGGAACTTTTTACGCCCATTCAGATGCTGATATTGTTGGCAACGGTAATCAATCAATTGTGAATTATAGACAAGATGGCGATTGTCATTGGACGGGTTCTGTTGAGTTTACAGGGGGTACAAAATATACTGCAATGGCTTCAAATTCTTTTGAAATGAAAGGCCCTGCTAAAATTAATTTTGCAGGAAACAATTGGATTCAAGCCAATGATACAATGCTTGTAAATTCAACTATTGACATTAACTCTGGTTATTTGGTACTGTCAAATAATTCTCATATTGCAGGTGCTGTTGTAGGGTTTGATTTTAATCAAGCCAATGGAACTTCACTTTATTTGAGGGGTGAGAATGTTTGGCCAGGCAATTTTGATAACATCAATTTAGGAGAAACTTCATATCAAAGATATGATGCGAACATGAAGCAATATGTTGAGGGAGACATTGATTATGGCTATTTGGTTTTACAAAATGATACTGTTGTTTTTGAAGGTAATTCAAATGTTCGAGGTCACGTTTGGTTCAACAATGGAGTAATTGCTCAATTAGGTAATTACGAGCACCACTTTAAATACTATGCCTATACATCTGGTAATCCTGCAATTATTTCTGATGCTGGTGGGGCTGTCTATTTTGATGGAACAACTACTCAAGTTTTATACAATACGACTCACCCTGTAGGATGGTCTTTACACGATGTATATTTTACAGATAACGTTGCCGTGAATAGAAATGTTTACTTGAGAATGGATACACTAAAAGTAAATGGAGATTTTAATTCATCTAACCCCAGTGGAGCAGGCGGAGATGAGATTATTATTTTAAATGAAAGCAGTGCTAGATACATTTTTAATGATGGATCTGGCACTTTTAATTTAGGTGACTATACGCGTTTTCAAACTTCAGGTGATAGCGTGTTTTATAAGTGCGTAAATTCTTTTGCAACAGTGAATTGTGATGCGAATTCATCGGTTTACTTCACTTCTAATTCAGCACAAGTTATACCTGGAGGCATGACCTACGGAAATTTATGGATGAATGGAAATGGTGATAAAACAGCAACAGCAGCTCTAGATATAAACGGAGACATTGAATGGTTTGGTGGTTCAGGAAGTTTTATTGATGGTGGATTTTCACATACACTTGCCGGCAATCATAATGTTTACAGAGACCGGACTGATGGAGGAGTAACCACTGGTACTTTTACTTTTGATGGAAACGACCAAATCGTAGAGTCATGCCCACAATTCAATAACCTAATTATCTCAAATTCGGGTACAGTATTTGTTTCTTGTTGGATGGTCGTTCAAGCTGATTTTACTGTAAACAATGGAGCAACATTGACCACAGATAATGCAATTTACATGGATGGTGGAGATCTCTTCATTGACAATACTGGGCTCATTACTCAAACTGCAGGTTCATTATGGTTTAGAGGAACTACGGGTACTC
>JAHDHZ010000003.1:65708-96770 GCA_020631045.1 Flavobacteriales bacterium
GGGCTCATTACTCAAACTGCAGGTTCATTATGGTTTAGAGGAACTACGGGTACTCAGACCATAGCCATGAATAATCCAAGTGCTTATTTTAATCAAATTTTAAATTATAAAGACGGCGCCACTACAGATACTTTGAGAATGTTAACTGATGTTGTGGCTAAGAACAATTTTAGAAATGGTTATCCGATTTCTGGAGTTTACAGATACCCTGTTTTAGATTTAGCAGGAAACACTTTATTCATTGGTCAGGCTTGGGTCAATGAATCTAGTTCAGAATTGGTACATAATATGGGGGCCATTCATATGAATGGTAGTTCTGTTATTCAATACCTTCACAACAGAAACCCCAATACAGTATATTATGATATGATCTTTTCAGGAAGTGCTGAAAAGGTATTAGACAACAATACATTTGATATTGATGGTGATGTAACCATTAACAATACAACATTGAATGGAGGGGGCAGAGATCATTATGTTGCTGGTGATTGGAACAACACTAATGGTACTTACACGCACTGGCGTAATACTTATTTTGATGGTGTAAATCAAAATATTGATGCTTGTGAATTCTGGACAACCATTTTTACCGGAACCGGAACAAAAACTTTAGATGGTAATATAAGAGTAAATGGAGGGTTAAGAATTGATGATGCTGTTACCCTTGATGTATCGCCTTCAAATTATTCAATAGATGTTCAGTATTGGTGGGACAATGACAGCACGGGTAGTTTCGAACCAAGAAATGGCACAGTCACATTTGTTGGAACTCCACAAAGTAATATTTATTCAGGAGGTACAGCTGTTGGCAAACAATTTTACAATGTAAAATTTGACAAGGCCTCACAAGGTGTTGTAGGTAGATTGTATGTAAATGACATTCACGTGCAAAATGATTTAACCATTGAAGTTGGTCGTTTGATTACAGACAACCAAAATGTATTCATCGGAGGTAGTTTTGTCAACGAAGATGAATTTCAACAAAATTCTGCCACCAATAAAGTTGATTTTATAGGCACATCGGGTACCCACACCATTAAGTCAAACTCTGGTGGAAACAACGATTATAGGCATATTGAATTCAATGCTCCTGGAGCCACTTATCAGTTAAGTAATGACCTATCGATCCGTTCTGGATATGACATCATTATCAACGATGGTAAATTTGATTTAAACAATAATTCTTTAAGTACATTCGGAGCTGGCGGAGATCTGACCATCAATGGTGGTGAGCTTGAAATTGATTCTATTGCTTCTTTGAACCTGGGTGGTTCAGCTACTCTTTTAAATGCAGGTGGTATTTTGAGAATTGTAGGCGAGTCAACAGGTTTGGCTCAGGTTCAACAATCAGAGGCCGCAAACATTACAATTCAGCAAACTTCTGGTTCTTTATTTGCAAAATACTATTCTATTTCAGGAACTTCAGGCAATGGTGTTGATGTTCAAGGTGGAACAATTGATCTAAATCATTGTTTTTCAAATGGCACTTTTTCTTCAGGAACTGGCAATGCTTATCTAACGATTGCTAATACGATCGATTTAACAGGATGTGATACAGCAAAGCGTGTGACTTTTAATCCGGGGCCAACTTACAATGTAAGTAGAACTGCAGGGACGGGTGAGTTGGTGTTTCAAAATCCTGCAGGTGCTCTAAATGGAGAAGATAACGATGAAGATGATGCTGATCCTGGAACCTTAATTAAGTGGGATTATCCTGATGGATTTTATTGGGATGGAGGAGCTTCAACTGCAAATTGGAATGACGCTAACAACTGGACAACAGATATTGTTCCAACCGCTTCAAGTATTGTGTATCTTGAGCATACCAATGGAGGAGTTGCAGGAGCTTACACAGTAAATATCAATACTACTGATGCCATATGTGAAGATTTAATTATTGATACAGAGGGTGGCGCTGCAATTACTCTAAATGTTAACGGAGCTGATTTAAATGTATTGAATGATGTTGCAGTGGGAGTTGGAGCAACTTTTGCTCATGTTGACAATACAGACACAATCTATGTTGCAGGAAGTTGGAACAATTCAGGTACTTTTAATGAAGGAACAGGTACAGTAATTTTCAATGGCGCATCAGGAACGCATTCAATTGTGACTACAGGAACAGCAGATCCTTTTTATGGATTAAAAGTTGTTGCTGACGGAGCTACTTATGAGCTCTCTAATGATATTGGTATTGATGGATTGTTTACTTTAGACTCAGGTATTTTTAGTGTTGGTGCTGCTTCTAATGCTATTTATGCTAGCGGTGATTGGGACGTTAATTTTGGCGGTACGTTCGACCCTGTGAATGGTACTGTATATTTTGACAACTCTGGTGCTCAAAGTATAGCAGGATATACCTTTTACAATTTTTCAACTACTGGTTCAGGTACTAAAACCTTAGCGCAAGGTTGTACAGTTGATGGGCGTGTTCATATTGGATCAGGTACTGTTTTAGATGCAGGAACAAACAATTTAACTGTTAATGGTAATTGGAGAAATGATGCTGGAGCTACTGGTTTTACTCAGTCGGGTAGTGCCGGTGTTATTTTTAATGGAGATAACAACCAAATTATTGGTGAGACTTCAGGTTTAAAGACAGCTTTCAACAATGTTTATATTCAAGGCACAGGTGATTATGTTCAAGTATACCGTGATATGGATGTTGCCGGTAACTTGATTATTTCTAGAAATACATATATCTACAACGGCTACTTTGTAACAGGTACGCCATCAGGTGCAATGACTCATTCTACTGGAATTTTAATTCTTTATGGAATCTCACCAAACACAAACTTTCCTACAAATTTTGGAACGTACAACCTAGCAGGAGGTAGAGTAGATTATAGAGCTGACGGAGATCAAGATATTTATCCTGCCCCATATCATGATTTATTAGTATATAGTCAGTCTGGAGGCGTGCCATGTACAAAAACTGCATTGGGTGACTTCTCTGCTTATACATTCTGGGTAAATGATAATGAAACAACTTTAGATGTAGATGGTTATACCTTCACTTTATCTGAGCATTGGCATCACGCAACCGCTGCTCCACAGCCAGTCTGGGGTGCAACGGGCACTTTAATTCATGATGGTGGATACTGGAATATTGATGCAGATTTAAATTCATTTAATAATGTAGATTTAAGAGGTTCTTCATGGAAGAGATTTTTGACCAATACGACCTTTACAGGTAATCTAACAGCGCAATCAGGTATTTACATAGATCAAAATACCTTTACAATGAATTGTACTTCTGCTGGAAAGTCATTAACACTTTCTGCTGAGTCAAGGTTATATTCTGCTGTTGCTCAAGCTGATGGGGTTGCCTTTCCTACAGGATTTACTAATTATGATTTAGACATCGATTCAAGGGTATATTTAGATGGTACTACTGATCAAGATATTCACGATGCGCCTATCTATGGTTATTTATACTTGTATAATTCTGGTAATGCTGAGCTGTCTGGTGATTTAGATGTAGAAAATAGCTTTTACATGAATAGTGCCTCAACTTTAGTTGATAATGATTTTAATTTGAATTTGGCAGGATATGACAATGATATCCGTACTTACACTCCAGGTACAGCTTCAACTTTAACGTTAGATGGTGGCGATCAAAGGTTGTACGATGGTGGTAGTGGTACCCAAACCATTGATATGAACAATCTTGTAATAGGTGGTTCTGATACCAAACAGTTCTATTGGGACTCATATCATATTAATGGGGATCTTCTTTTAGAAGAAGATGTAACTGTACATGTTACAAGACCAATTTATGTAAAAGGAAATTTCACTAATGACAACGGTTATTACAATCAAACTGCAAATGTTTTATATTTCAATGGAGCTTCAGGTTCTCAGACAGTAGATCCGGGTATTGATAATGACATCTATGGTATTCATTTTCAAGATGGTTCGGGTGGATCTGGCAATACCATCACAATCATTAGTAGTGGTTTAGATGTAAATAATGGAACCTTTACCATTGATGTGAACACTACAGCTAACATGGGGGCTTTGACTCATACTATTGCCTCAGCTACAATTACAAACAATGGCACCTGGACAACAACCAATGCTAACTTAACATTTGATAGAACTGGTAACCAAACGATTCCTGGTTTAACAGCTCAAGACATTGTAATTGATGGAACAGGTACAAAATACTTAACAGGTGACTGGAGTATCGATGATCTGACATGGAATACCAATGCAGGTTTAGATGTAAATAGCACAAATAATGACATTACTTTAACAGGAAATTGGAACAATACCCTAGGAACGTTCAATAGAAGAGAAGGTGTTGTTTACTTTGAATCTAATTCAAGTTCTGATAAAACCATTGCAACGAATAGTCAATGGTTTGAAAAAGTGAAATTCAATCAATCTTTAAATTCTGTAAGAACTTATAAAATTATTGATGACATGCGCGTTGAAGACAGTCTAGTGATTGGCGATAAAGCGACTTTAGATTTAGAAAGTCTTTCGTTGTACGTAGGTAACAATGATGCAGGTGATCCTAACGGAGAAGTTTTGTATGTTGAATCTGGTGGTACTCTAGATGTTGATCCAGGTGCAAGTTTGTTTATCAACAGTTACGACAATGGTTCTGATCCGCAATTAAAAGTAGAAGGCAGGTTAAAATTAGTTGGTAGTACAACCAATCAAGCAACGCTTACTACATTTGATCACAGAAGAGGACTTGATGTTGATGTTACGGGCTCTGGTGTGATTGAGGCTAGATACTATAGCGTCTCAAATCTTAACAATGATGGTATTAAAGTAAGAGCTACGGCAAGTATTGACTTGACAAACAATCTATCAGACGGTAGTTTTACTGCTATGCCAGTAGGTGGAGCGGGGCCTAAATACTATTTATGGTTAGAATGTCCTGCACCTCCAAGCACGATTGATAATGTAGCATTCAATTTATCTGGAACTCCAGTTATTGGCACGCATTACAATGTATATAGACCTGATGGTACACCAACTACAGTAACTTTTGATGGAATTATTTCAGGTACATTAGCGGGTGAAACTTATGAAGATGATCCTACTCAAATCAACTCTTCCATTTCTAGAATTGAATGGCCTTCAGTTACTCAGGTATATTGGACAGGTAACGTAAGCACAGAGTGGGACGACTCTCTGAACTGGTCTCCAAACATTACACCAGACAGTACAGTTGATGCGATTATTCCTTTGGTAGCTTTAAATCAACCAATTATCGGAACCATTGATGCTTCATGTAGAGATCTAATTCTTACAGATGGTTTCTTAAGAATGGATGCAGGATTTGATTTAACGGTGTACAATGATGTTACCTTAGGAACAGGTGTAGATGCAGCTGTGGTAGCAGTCTTAAACAACACTTCTGAAATTGAGGTTAGGGGTAATTGGACAAGGGGCCAGAACGCTATTTTCACGCATGGTAACAGTACCGTTCGATTCACTAAAGCAACTGGTGCTGCGACTATTTCACCAAGAAGTTCTGCTTTTTATAATCTAGATATAAATGTTGGAGGCTCACTTTCTTATGATCAAGTGGGTAGTACACCATTGACTATCGAAGGACTGTTTTCAATTTCAAGCGGAACCTTTACTCAAGCTGATAATTGGCATACCATACATTTTGAAGGCGATATTGATGGATCTGGCGGAACATTTGATGTTTCACGCACAGGGCATCATTATTTAAAAGGAGTGAACCAATCAGTAAGACAAATTGATTTCTATCGTTTATGGGTAGACAATTCAGGAACAGCTACAGTATATGATACTTTAAATGTTGCAGAGAGAACTTATGCATTAACAGGTTCAAGCTTGGCTTCTGATGCTACAGCACAAATCATATTTAACAATAACGTTGATTTAGATGCAGGTTCTACCTTCAATGATGGAGGTGCTACCCATATTTTCAACGGAACTTATTGGTATGGTGATGGTACTTTCACTGCAAACACTGGAACCATTTCATTTGAGCGTAATAATTGGATGGTAGTGAGTCCTGGTAAATTTAACAATTGGAACATCACACACAACACACGTTTAGACGGTAATGTCGATATGACAGGAAACTTAACGGTGTTTGATGCTGACATTAACTTTCAGGTGAATTGTCAGACTTTTAAGATTAACAATACTTCAGGCACAGGTACTTTCGATTTAGGTGCAGGAGAAGTCATATATGTATATGGTGCTGATAATTATCCTGATGGATTTAGCACTTACGCAGCAGATGAGACTTCATACAGTTATTATTATGGAGCAGTAAACCAAACAGTAAGAGAAGCTGTTTATGGAAATCTCTGGACAAGAGAGAGTAACACTAAAACACTTGAAGGAGACATTGAAGTTAAAAGACACTTGTTGATCAATGATGGAGTTACTTTAAAAGCTGCCAGTGATACCATTAAAGTAGGAGGTCATTTTTACAACCAGTATTTAGGAGAATTTGATGCGGGTACTTCTACAGTGATTATGACAGCCCAAGACATTGAACGTTATGTTTACATTGAAGAGAATGGATTGACAAAAGATTTTTACAATCTTTATATTAATTCTAATCCTACTTACTTTATTGGCAAGGGCCAAGATGATATAAATGTATTGAATGATTTGATTGTTCAAAATGGTCGTTTTAATGCCAATTGGGGCAACATTACAGTAGGTAATAATTTAAAGGCAACAGGAGGTACCTTTGGTACAACTTATGGTGGTAATTACATTTTAAATAAACCTGCGGGCACTGCAGAAATACAAATGAATGGTTCAGTAATCTATAATTTAGATGTAAATGCTGGTGCTACCTATACCATGCTTGATGATATGGGCATTCGCAACAATATGGATATCACTGCAGGTACTGTAGATGGAAATGGTAACAATTTGACCATCCAAACATGGGGTAGAAACTTTGAAATTTATGGTACTTACAAAGTAGGTTCTGGTGGAGCTTTGATCATGGCTTCTACCAGTTCATTAAACGTTCATAATACTGGAACAATTGACATTGTTGGTTCTACAGCTCAAAGTGCAAGAATAACCGCACTTTCAGGTAGGTATAACTTCTTGGTGAATGGTACTATTAAAGCTGAGAATTATTTAATTGAGTATACAGATTTACCTGGTCTTAGAATTACCAATACAGCGACAATTGATGCTACAAACCATTTTAGTAATGGTACTTTTAACAATTGCCCTAACAATGGCGCTTGTTTAGTCGTTGAGAACAATCAAGATTTTTCTGGTGCATTGAATAGAATTGAAAATGTTTCTTTCCCTACAATTGCTGGCGGTAGTGCATCTAATGTTCAAAAAACGGCTTCTTCAACTGGAGTCTTAGAGTTTTATGATGCAATCGGAAATTTCTCGGGTGAAGATTATGACAATGATCCGTTTAGCATCATCAATTGGACGGGTACGCCATTACTTTCTTGGATTGGTGTAGAAGATACTGATTGGTTTAATGTAAATAACTGGTCTGCAAGTATCGGACCAGATAAAGTGCCTGACTCAAATAACTTTGTGTATATTACTCCAACAGCTCCTTTTCAGCCCATTATTGATTCTGGTGCAGCTGAATGTAAGCAGTTAGACTTGCCCTTAGGTGCGACATTAACCTTAAATGCACCCATCTCAGATAATGATACTGATTTATACATTTCAGGAAACTTCATCAATGATGGGGCTTTCATTATGACCTCTGCAAATGATACAATGATCTTAAAAGGTAGTTGGAATACTGGTATCTCAGGAAGTTTCACGTCAGGCTCGGGAACCGTTATTCTTTCACCCTATACAGGCATAACAAATTTAGGTACCGTATATCCGTTCTACAACTTAGAGGTTGACGCACTTACAACTACTTCTTTGATTTCAAACATTACCGTAAATAATGATTTCACGATTAATCAAGGAACAGTTGATCTAGGAAATTCAGGATTAGACCTAACAGTTAAGGGTAATTTTATCAACAACGGAACCTTAGATCCAAACATCAATAGTCAAGTGTTTTTATCTGCAACATCTGGATCAAAGACCTTAAAGCCAGGGCTGGGTTCTTTTGCTGATTTAGAGATTAATGGTGGAGCAGATTATACACTTAGTTCTGAAAATCTTTATATTGATCGATATTTATATGTTACAGCGGGTAGCTTATTGACTAATGAATTAGACCTTTATTTAGGTGATTGCTCAGGAACAGACCAATTGGTGATCAGTGGTAGTGGTACTTTACAGGTAGATACTAACAGTACACTTTACATGGGAACAAGTGCTTCTTTAAATGTGAATTCAGGAGGTACGATTAGACTTGTAGGAACAAATCAAACCAATAAACCTTCTGTCACTAGGCAATGTACAGGTGATTATGCCTTTCAAATCAATACAGGCGGAACACTTCATGCACGTTATGCTCTATTTGAATATATGAACAACTACGGAATAAATATTGCTAATGGCGGAGTAGTTGATTTAACAAATAACTTTTCTTATTGTACTTTCCAAAATGGAGCATCTACAGGAGCTAGAATTCGTTACGAAGGAGCTCAATTGCTTTCAGGTGTAAATAGAATCTTATTGGCAAGATTTAATGACAGTCCGGGTGGAGGCCGTGCTAATGTATACAGAGCAAGCTCTGCTGCTGGAGACATGGAATTTAAGTTTGCAGTAGGAGATTTATCAGGTGAAGATTATGATAATGATGTACATGATAAAATTATCTGGCAAGCAGAGGTCGTATGGACAGGAAATAATGACACAGATTGGGAAGGTCTTGGCAACTGGGAAGATGGTATTGTAGGAGAAAGCTTTGGCCCAAGTAAATTTGTTGATGTATTGATTCCTGATGTGAGTGGAGCTTCAGGAAACTTTCCGATCATCAGTTCAACTTCATCAGCCAATACTGGTGAGGCAAATAGAGTAGAGGTTCAAAGTGGGGCATCATTAACTGTAAATGCAAATATGAATTTATGTGCAAATGATTCAGTAATCAATGATGGGACAATTGTATTTGCCAATGGCACAGGAACACTTACTTCAAGAGGAAGCATAGCTAATGATGGAGATTTTACATTCAATGGTGATACAATTGATATTGAAGAAGACTTGGTAAACACCTCAAATTTTAATTTAGGTGCAAATGCATATTTTGAAGTTGGAGGATCTTGGAACAGTACAGGAACTTTAACAGCAGGCTCAGGGTCTTTAGTGAATTTTGTAGCTCCTTCTGGCGCACAGACCATTACTAATACTACTGGAGCTTTCTGTGGATTGATGATCAACAGTGCTGCTCCTTCTTCTGCTACTTTTACCACAGGTAGTATTTTAGATATCAATTGCGATATAGATATTATGAAAGGTAGCTTGGTAGCAGCACACAACATTAATCTTGCTGGTGATTTTACCAATACAGCAGGCTTAACAGGTTTTGATCCAGGAACATATACCGTTGAGTTTGATGGATCTTCTTCAAATCAAGTAATTACCAATCCTACTTCATTTTACAATATTGAAGTAACCAACTCAAGTCCATTCCAGGTGATGCCGAGCGCATCAAATGATCTTGATGTAAATGGCTTCTTAAATATTGATGTAGGTGCTACACTTAATTCTAACAATAAGGATATTAGCATTGCAGGAAATTGGAGTAATAATGGGACCTTCATTGAAGGTACAAGAACAGTTACTTTCGATGGATCAGGCATTCAAGTTATCAGCAATGCCACCAATGCAGAGACTTTTTATGATCTTGTTATTAATAATACAGGAACTGTTCGTCCTGATGCTTCAATGGTAATTAATACAACTAGAGACTTAATCATAGAAGATAATTCTGGAGCATCTCATTTTGATTTGGCCACAAACACAAATACAGTGAATGTCGGAAGAGATTGGTTCAATCAAATGGGTACAGCTGGTTTTTCTGAGGCAGGTAGCACAGTGATTATGAATGGCACATCGTCTGTTCAAAAAATTACTAGTAATGATGCTTCTGAAACATTCCATCATTTGATTATAGCTCACTCAGGGGCATTTGACGTAAGACCAAATCCAGGTACTGATTTAGATGTTGATGGAGATTTGACCATCAATGCTGGAGCGATTTTAAATGTAGATGCTTTTGAAATTGATGTAAACCTTGCAGGTCAGTGGGATAATAACAATGGAGCTGCCGGTTTTGTTCAAGGTGCTGGTACAGAAACAGTAACCTTTGACGGAAGTGTTGATCAATTTGTGAGTTCAACAGCAGCTACTGAGACTTTCAATCATTTAGTGATAGCCAATACTGGTACAGCTCAAGTGAAGTCTGATGCTTCAACCACATTTGATATTGATGGAGATTTAACCATTAATGCTGATGGTGAATTAAACCCTGAAAATAGAGATGTTACTTCTGCAGGAAATTGGACCAATAATAATGGCGCAGATGGATATGTTCAAGACACAGAAACTGTGATATTTGATGGCAATTCAAACACAAGTTTTTCAAATACAACCACTGAGGCTTTTTACAATATGAATGTTGCTAACTCAGGAAATACGATAAATGTGACATCTGGAAATATCACTGTTGAGAACCAGTTACAGTACTCAAGTGCAGGTTATATTAATATCAACAATCAAACCTTTACAATAGAAGACTGGGATGATGGAGATATTGTTAACTTAGGCACAAATCTAGACCGAACAATTGTTTTAGGATCATCAGGAACAATGGCTATTCAAGGCATTAACCCGGGCGATACTGGTGTGTTTAATGTTGCACTTGGCTCAAGTGCTACAGATTACGCAAGAGTTGATGTGGGTAACAACGATGCTGCAAATGTTGATTTTACTGTTCAGTTGTGTGATTATGTCAACGCTGCAGGCACCTGTAGTGGTGGAACTGCCTTTACCAATGATCTAGTTGATTACACTTGGAATGTTACTTCTCCCTCAACAGATGCTTATGTGAATTTTTATTGGGATGCTTCAAAAGAAATGCCTGGCTTTACAAGAACCAACGCAGTTGTTTCGCATCACAATGGTTCAGAGTGGGAATACATTTCAGGTATTTTCTCAGCTCCTAATTTTGCAGGATCTGTTTATTCATTAGGCACAACTACGAGTTCATTCTCACCTTTTGGTATCAATAATGCCGGAGGTCCGTTGCCTGTAGAATTGATAGCTTTTCAGGCTAAAGTCAATGAATCTGAACAAGTTGAAGTCACTTGGTCTACAGCAACTGAGATTAACAATGATTATTTTGAAGTGCAGCGCTCAAAAGATGCAATTCACTTTGAAACTATCCAACAAGTTCAAGGGGCTGGGAATAGCAATATGATTTTAAACTATAAGAGCATGGATAACGATCCTTATTCAGGCCTTTCATACTATAGATTAAAGCAAGTAGATTATGACGGTACTACTGCTTTTTCTCAGATTGAGTCAGTAAATATTTTTAAAACCAATCTTAATACTAGTAATCCTGAGTTCATTATGTACCCTAACCCAAGTAGAGGAGACTTCTTTACTGTAGAGACTACGGTGCCTTATGCTTCAAATAAAGAGGTGTTTGTTGTGGTTACAGATGTAAACGGAAAAGAGTTTTACTCAAAAGTTGTAATCACTGATCAAGACGGAAACTTTACAACAGTGGTTGATCCTTATCAAAGAATACCTGCCGGTATATACGTTGTAATGGGGGCTAGCGGTAAAGAAATTTATAGTGATATATTAATTGTAGAATAATGAGAAAAATAACATACACCATCAGTTTTTTGATCGGTTCAGCTTTAACCGGAATTGCACAAGAGAAAATGAAACAACCAACAGTTATAGATCCTGTTGTTGAACAGCAGATTAAGTCTAGTGGGCAATTCGAACATCAAGCTAAACAAGATCTTCAAAGACAAGAGGCCGAGGCTATAGAGCGCATTGATTTTAAGCCTCAAAAGATTGTTGATGTGCAAGAAGAAAAAAAAGAGAAGATGCAAGCTCAGGTACAATCAGTTGATGCAGAACAGCAGAAAATAGAGCTAGATGCCATTGAAAATAATAAGGCTTTAAATCATAATTTAGCCCCTTTGGTTGCTCCGAAACTTATCAAAGTAAGTGATCAGGTTAAAGAATAATCTTTGTGTATTTTTGCATCATGATCGATGCAGAAAATAAACTTAAAGCCCTTCAAGATAAGTACAGTCTTACAGGTCAAAGCCTTGAGCACTATCTTGAAGGGCTTTTGCTTTCAAATTATTTGTCGTATTGGGATTATGTACACTTAGACACGTTGTTGTCTTTACAAAATCCAAGAACTGATTTTCCTGACGAAAAAATATTCATTGTCTACCATCAGATTACTGAATTGTATTTTAATCTGTGTTTACATGAATTAGATCAAATTGCAAATAATGGTGTTGACATTCAAGAAAATGGCCATGTGAAGGGTAACTTTAAAGAGCTTAGCCTTGAATTTTTTAAAGAAAGATTGAAACGTTTAAATCGATATTTTGATGCTTTGATTTATTCTTTTGAAATTATGATAGAAGGCATGCAAAAAGAACAATTTACAAAGTTTAGAATGGCTTTGTTGCCTGCCAGTGGATTTCAATCTGCTCAGTACAGAAAAATAGAGATGGCCTCTACCGACTTAGTAAATTTGGTGCATAAAGATAAAAGAGATCAGCTTTTTGCTTATATATCAAAAAAAGAAGTATTTGACTTGATTTATTGGAAAGAGGGTGCCATTGATGCTGATACCCATAAAAAGACGTTTACATTGAAGCAATTTGAAAAAAAGTATGCAGATGATTTTGAGCAGTTCGCTCAAGAGTATGATGGTAAAAATTTATGGCAAAAATACTTAGAGTTAAAAAGAACAGGTGGGGTAGATGATGAGCTTATTGAACTCTTAAAGTCTTATGATCATAAAGTAAATGTTGCATGGCCAATGGCTCATATGCGATCAGCAGCACGTTATTTAGAAAAAAAATCAGGAAAATCTGAAAAAGCTACGGGAGGTACTAATTGGAAAAAGTACCTTCCGCCCAGATTTCAAATGCGTATTTTTTATCCTGAATTGTATTCTGAAAGTGAATTAAAAAACTGGGGTAAAAATTGATTCTAAGGGCTTTCATATATTCACTTTTTACCATTTTACTGTTGGGTTGCTTTCAAAAGAAACAAGCAATTGAACAAAAACATTACACTACTCTGGCAGGTATTGTCATAGACTCGATCTTACTTGATTCAGTACAAATAAATCAGGGAGATAATTTTACAAACATTTTACTTAGATATGGTGTAGATTATGATACGATTTTAAAACTCTCTGAAGACACAATTTTTGATGTGCGCAAAATTAGAGTAGGAGCTGATTGTTTTATTTTATTAGATACATCAGATCAAGACACAACACCACAGTTTTTAGTTTATAAAAAACATGTTAGCCAATACATAGTTTACGATCTTCAAAGCCCCAGTGTAGATACATTTAATTTAGAATTGATTCGTAAAAAAAGAGTTGTAAAGGGAGTAATTACCAGTTCTTTATACGATGCACTGATTGCTCAAGGAGTCAATGCTGAGCTATGTTATAAAATGGCTGATGTGTATGATTGGCAAATAGATTTTTATAGAATCAATAAGCAAGACAGTTTCAGTGTATTGTTTACAGAAAAAATAATTGATGGTATTTCTGTTGGAGTTGAGTCTATTCATGCAGCAAGATTTACGCATAAGCATAAAGACTTTTATGCTTTTTTACACCAAACAGATTCTTCAAAGGCATATTTTGATCAACAAGGTAAGAGCTTGAGAAGAGGGTTTTTAAAGTCTCCCGTTAAGTTTTCTAGAATTTCATCAAGGTTTTCAAGACGAAGATTTCATCCTGTTCAAAAGCGTTACAAAGCACATTTAGGAACAGATTATGCTGCTCCACACGGAACCCCAATTAGAGCGACAGCTGCTGGTCATATTGTTGAGCGATCAAGAAAGAAATACAATGGCAAATACATTAAAATCAAGCACAATGAGACCTATATGACTCAGTACTTGCACATGAGTGGTTTTGCAGAGCATACTACTGTTGGGTCTTATGTTGCTCAGGGAGATGTAATTGGTTATGTGGGCAGTACGGGGCTTGCAACAGGGCCTCATGTTTGTTACAGGTTTTGGAAGAATGGCAGGCAGGTGAATCCTTTAAGTGAAGATCTTTCTATTTCAAACTTGAATGATTCTCTGATTACCGATTCATCATATTTTAGATTGGTAGATGATTTGAGGAAAGTAATTGATTGATCCTCTTAGAAACAGTTTCTCAATTTAGCTGTAGATTTTTTGATAGGCTTGATCAGCTAACTCAAATCCTTTGTGTGTTTTTGCAATTTCTCGTATTCGAGCCCTTCTAGCGTCTTTAGTTTCTTTAGATAGGTAAGCATCAATTTTTTGAATCGTTTGTATCGCAGGTTGATTTAAGTTCCATATTGCTCCTGCATTTTCATTTTTCACAATAGAGCTATCATCCGCTATAGAATCTGCAATCACAATAGGCAATCCACAAGCGAAGTATTCGGCATTTTTTATGGGAGCACCATATCTTCTGCCCAAAACTTTTCGAGTGGGGTTTAAGGCAAAATCAGCTAAGTTTAAATGGTTAACAACTTCTTTGTAGGGCACGGGGTTAAAATAAATTTGATTGGAGTTTAAGGCGTATTTTTTGAACTGCTGATCAGCTTTCTCATAATGAGTA
Source organism: Flavobacteriales bacterium (assembly GCA_020631045.1). Taxonomy (GTDB): domain Bacteria; phylum Bacteroidota; class Bacteroidia; order Flavobacteriales_G; family JALEGO01; genus JAHDHZ01. Next base: position 80,443 of record JAHDHZ010000003.1, read on the forward strand.
AGTAAAAGAGCTACAAAGCGATCTTTCCAGTGTTCTTGAGCAGCTTTAAGCAGTTCGAAGACTTCATGTTCGTAATACAATCCACCCAATTTACCAGCATAAACCATTACAATTTTTTGGTTGAGATCAAATTTTTGAATCAGAGAACTTTTAGGATTTAAAGGTTGAAATTGTTTTAAATCAACACATGCGGGTTTTGTTACTACTAATTTGTTACTAATGTCTACTTTCAAGATTTTTGAAATATAATCTTGCATGGCATTGACACACAAAATCAATTTTTCAGCACGATCAATAGATTTTTTTTCAATAAAGTGCATGATTTTATAGCGTAAAGCAGAGGTGTTCCAAGTTTGAGCATCTACCATTGAATCTGCATGAGGTTCGCAACTATCAATGATTAGACTTGTTCTAGTTAGGTAAGACAAGGGTAAGGCATAAAGACACGGAGGTAAGCACCAGCTGTGAATTACTCGAATTTTTTTTCTTAAAATAAGTGTAAAAAGCCTACAGACTTGCCAAATGAATGAACATGCAAATAAAATTTTATTTGAATGGTAGTTCAATAAAATAGGATGGGTATTTTTTAATTGGCGTTTTTGTAGATCTTCTTTTACCTTTTGCTTTTTAATTTTTTTTTCTTGCTTTTCAAGACTGACCAGGTAAATATCAGCTTGTGGGTTGTATTTCTCAATGTACTTTAAATAGGGAAGCACGTATGCTTGCATTAGAGCATCTGAAAAACTAAAAAAAGTACAGATTAAAATATTGCCTTTCACAGTGTGGGCAAAAATAATAGAAAATTACGAGCTTAATTTAAGGCAGGGCTTTCAGGGAAATTTGCCATTAAAGAGAATTGATTGCCCATTTTTTCAAGAATTGTTCTCCATAGGCTCTTTTTTTCTGCTAAAAATAAAGAAGAGAGCTTAGCTGTGGTTACAATCCATGACTTTTCATTAAGCTCAACTTTTAACTGACCTTTGTCCCATCCTGAGTACCCTGCAAAAAAGCAAATATCATCTTCAGTAATCTCACCATGTTTGATTAAAGTTTTAAGTTTTTCAAAATCTCCACCCCAGTATAAATTCTCTTTGATTTTTCTTGATGTGGGCAGTAAATCCTTTTTATTATGCACATAAAATAAGTGATTGTTGTTGACCGGTCCTCCCAAAAAAACAGGTGCTGAGAATTCAGGAAAGTCTTTGATCAGTTGACCTACTTTCATTTCAGTAGGTTTGTTTAAAATAAAACCTGTAGAGCCCTCTTTTTCGTCATGATGTGCTAAGAGAATTACAGCTCTTTTAAAATAAGGGTCGTCCATTAGAGGTTCAGACAGCAAAAGCTTGCCCGTAGCTGGTACTGCGTTTTTGAATCGTAAAAATGAAAAAAAATCTCTCATGCCACTATATGTTAAACGTTAAGCTCACAAAAAGTTGCCTAAAAAAAGGCAAATCTTTGTTTTGTTAATGTAAAGCTGGTCTGAGAGGTAGTGAAGCGCAAATTTTGCCCTCTATTTCGTTTAATTCATGCAATCTTTGATACACAACCTGCTTAGGCCAATACTTTAAAGCAAGTACTACAAAAATGTTGCCATGTTTCGCCTCAGAAGTCCAAAGTGTTTTGTAAAACTTTTTAAGTGCCTCATCTTCAAGGTGATCAGCAACTAGTTTGAAGCGCTCTGCTCCACGACATTCTACGATTGAAGCCAAGAGCATTCGATCTAATAAGCGTTCTTGTGGGCTAGATCTGCAAGCCCCAATAAGTTGATGCATGTACTCATCTTTTGGCATTGATTTTGGCAATTGCACTGACCGTTCTTGCATTAATTTATAGACCATTTGAAAATGCTCAAGCTCTTCAATGGCTGTTTCAATCAATATAGGAATCATATCTGTTTTGTCAGGGCATTTAGCTACAAAACTCATAGCCATCGCACTGGCCTTGCGCTCACAATCAGCATGATCTTGTAAAAAAGCATCAAAGTTGTTTAAGACCACATCGACCCAAGCTTTAGGGGTGTTATAAGTGAGTTCTATGCTAAATTTCATAGGGTAAAATTACGAAGAATTGCTTTAGAAAGTTTTTTGAATATTCTTGATTATAGAAGAAATACAATTGTCAGTATAATTTTGCTTGAAAATTTTATTAAGCTGATTGCTGCCAATTTTATCTAACGCTGCTTTTTGAGTTGCTGTTTAGAATTAGTTGGGTGCTGTGGGTTTTTAAAAAATTAAAAAAGCCTATTTATTTTATAAATAGGCTTTTTACGTTAAATAAATTCTGCGATTCTCTTTAGAAGATGTTCCAATGAGCAATTGCTGTTTCTTCTAAGCGATCTGTAATGTATGGAGTTTTTCTATAAGCTTCTTCTGCATCTCTACAAAAGTCTTGTACATACTTTGGCGATGTATGTATCCCTAAATAACTACCGTCGCAATTTCTTATTTCAATGTAAACAGGATCATCACTATAATTACCATATTCCATTGGATTTACATAATTAGCGGCCAAATCATAAGGTAGAGAATATACCACTATGTACTTTGGGTTATTGTTGCCGTACTGAACTTTCCAAATATCTCTTGCCGAGACTTCTAATTCTTCTGTTGCGTTACCAAATCCTAAATTGAAAGGGCTACCTGTTAGGGCTATTTCACCTAACCATGATTGAGAATTTTCAATGTGGTATTGAGAATTAAAATTTTGGTCGCATGGCGATATGTTTTCTGTTGAATTTGATGTGATTCCTAATGAGTCATCAGCTTTATTACAACCTTCATTCGATAACAAAGCAAAGCTTAACCCAAAAGTCGCTATGAATTTAAATTTTAAAATAGTTCTCATTTTTCTATTATTTGGCGATGTGAAGATCTAAAAAGAATAGACTTGAGTCAAGTATTTTTTGACTAATCTTTTTTAGAATGAATTTGATAATAGAATCCCTAGCGCAGTGAGAGTGTGTTATAACCAAGCTCTGTCTAAAAACAATTATTACTTTTAGCCAAACTTGTTTCTAAATAAAAAGCCTAAATAAATATTATTTAGGCTTTTAAAAAATTATATATGACGTTATTTATCTCATAAACTCAAAACTTTCATAACCTAAAACCATATCTGTAGCGTTTTTTCCAGTGGCAACTAGATTTCCATCGCAGGTATGTAAAGCATAATCAATTGTTACTGGAGAACGAAAATCACCATGATCTACCCATTTTGAATATGCAATTAATAGGTAAACAGGTTCTTGAGAGACATATAGAGACTGATTACTAGTGTAACGAATAACTATTTTGTGCAAATACTTTTCGTTTAACTGTGTATGCTTTTTGTCAGGATAATCATTTTGTAGATCTTTTATCCATTCTGGAAATAAATTCTGATCATTTTTGACACATGAATAAAAATCGAGTGCGTTGTTGAGCTCGCAATTATTATTTAATTCAATACAATTTGCTTGTTGTTTAGAATTACATCCTTGATTAGATAATAAAGCAAAACCTAATGCAACAGCAGTGATAAAGTTAATTTTTAAAATAGTTTTCATTTTTAGAATTTAAAATTATAATGTGAAGGTCTTGAAATGAAACACATAAGTCAATTAAATTTTATAAAAGTGTTATGTAAATGATTGAAAAAGTAAAATAAAGTGTTTTTCTCGAATTAGTTTTTTTTAAAATAAACTCAGAGACAATTTGACGTTTAGCGAGGTAGCTTAAAATAAATATATCTACAAGTACATAAATGATCTACATTCAAATTCAATTCAATTTTAACCTTATCTTTGCCCTATGGCAATCGATGAATTTTTATACAGTGCCCGGCACGATTTTTCAAAAGAGGGCTTAGAAGAAGGAAGTTTAGATCAAGACCCCATTAAGCTCTTCAAATCTTGGATGCAAATGGCCAAAGAGCACAATATTTTAGATGCCAATGCTTTTGTGTTAAGTACAGTAAGTGCTGAAAATACTCCGAGTTCTCGTGTTGTGTTACTTAGAGAAATTCATGATGCCCAATTTATTTTCTATACCAATTACAATTCACAAAAGGGTAGAGAGATTGCTGAAAATACAAAGGTTGCCCTAAATTTCTTTTGGCCTTCTTTGCACCGTCAGGTGCGCGTGGGCGGATCTTGTCAAAAAATCAGCGAGCAGAAATCGACTCAGTATTTTGATTCAAGACCTAAGGGGTCTAAGATTGGCGCGTGGGCAAGCAATCAAAGTCAGCCTTTAAGCTCTCGAGGCCAGTTAGAAGCTGAGCATGAAAAAATATCCTCAAAATATGCTAATATACTAGTGCCTAGACCAGCACATTGGGGCGGATACGCCGTTCAGCCAGATTATATTGAGTTCTGGCTAGGAAGGCCCTCACGTTTACACGACCGTATCTTGTATACCAAAAAAGCTGACGGCTTTCACATGCAACGTTTGGCTCCTTGAACGATCGATTGGTTCAAAAATATTTCAACAAGCATGTGCATCATGGACCTTTTATAGAGCAAAAGCCCGATGCTGACCTTCAGCTCATTCTGACCATTCCTTGTTTTAAAGAGCCTGATGTACTTCAAACGTTAAAAAGTTTACAGGCTTGCTCAAATCCACCCAAAACAGAAGTATTGATTAATGTCAACCACTCTGAAGAGGCATCACAAGAAATAAGAGAAGCAAACGCCAAAACCAACTTGCTTTTTCAAAGTGCTCAGCTCTTGCACCCCCACATTGACTTTCATCTGATCAACACTGAACTGCCCAAAAAAGAGGCAGGAGTGGGTTTGGCTCGGAAAATCATTATGGATGAAGCGCTTAGAAGATTTTTGAAAATTGAAAAAGACGGCATTATCGTGTGTCTAGATGCTGATAGTAGGGTAGAGGCCAATTATTTACAAGCCATTTCCAGACATTTTAAAACACATCCTCACACGCCAGGCTGCTCTATTTACTTTGAGCACCCCACATCAGGTACTGACTATGCTACTCAGGTATATGATTCAATAATTGCCTACGAGCTCTTTTTACGTTATTACAAACAGGGGCTAACATATGCAAACCTTCCTTACGACTTTCACACTATAGGCTCTTCTATGGCCGTGCGCGCCTCTGCCTATTTAAAAGCGGGCGGAATGAACAAGCGCAAGGCGGGTGAAGATTTTTATTTCTTGCAAAAAATCATCAAACAAAAGGGCTTTACTGAGTTGAATGCTACCAAAGTGATTCCTTCCCCCAGGCCTTCAGATCGCGTGCCATTTGGAACAGGTCGTGCCGTTGAACAGTTTTTAAACACTCAAAAAACCATTGAAGGATATGCTCCCAATATTTTTAAATATCTTAAAGAGCTTTCAGTACACATCGATGCATTATATATAAACAATGATGTGCTGCAAAGTTTAGATACATCTATACAAGTTTTTTTCACTTCCATTCACGCAGCACAATCAATTGATAATATTCGAGAAAATGCTACATCATTGCAACAATTCAAGACCTTCTTTTTTGAATGGTTTGACGCCTTTAAATGCTTGAAGTACGTGCATTATGCTCGTGATCATTTTTATGCGAATAAACCCATTGAAAATGCTGCTAAAAAGCTTTTGCAAGCCTTAAATATACAGCCTTCACAAACTACTCTTGAGCTCTTAGGTCAGTTTCGCAGTTTAGATAAAACTGGCAACAGTTTTTCAATGTCTGATACAATGTTTAAAGCATTTATTGATTAACCAAATAAAGTGTAATTACTACATAAATAGTAGTTATTAATACTACTGTTATTAAATGTTCTAAAGCTTTTTTGAACACTTTTTTTTGCCATATAAATAATGCTATGGTTAAGAGGGTTATACTTGCTAGGTAAGGAATTTGAAAATAAAAAAAGAACAGAGCTCCAATTACACTGCCTGGTGAGTTCTGCACAGCTTTAATATAGCTAGTGTAGCTGAAAAAACATGAGCCAAAGAGAAAGATTAAGCTCATTAAACGAAATAGTATATTGGCCATGACATGATTCAATTTTTGAGCTATTAAAGTAAGAATTTCAAGTTGAATACTTCTCTTTGATTTCAAAAATTAGATGTAAAAATTATTTTCTTAATACTGTGTATTACAAAGTACCATTTATTTTATATATCTTTGTATTGTAAAGAATTATATGAAACTAGAAAACACACAAGCGCAAATGCGAAAAGGGCTCTTAGAGTATGCCATTTTGCTGCTATTGCAAAAAAAAGAGATGTACCCCTCTGACATCATCAAAGCCTTGAAAGCGGCCAAGATGATTGTGGTAGAGGGCACACTCTATCCTTTGCTCTCAAGACTCAAAAACGCTTCTTTATTGACCTATCGATGGGAAGAAAGTACACAGGGCCCGCCAAGAAAATATTATGTTATTACAGAAAACGGCAAAATATTCGCCTTAGAATTAGAAAAAACATTTAAAGAATTAACAACCGCTATTAAAACCATAGAAAAAAGCAAATAGTAATGAAAAAGACCATTAACGCAGCCATTTCAAAAAGCTCATTTACCATAGAAGAACAAGCCTATAAAATGCTTGACGATTATCTGAACAAGATCGAAAACTGTTTTAAAACATCGAATGATAAGCATGAAATCATGGAAGACATTGAGCTACGTGTAGCCGAGCTTTTAGATGAGCGCTTGTTTTCAAAAAATTCTGTAGTGACCACTCAAGATGTTTTGCACGTCATTGGCATTATGGGCAGTGTCGAAGACTATATGCCTGAAGGCGAATTTTCAGATCAAAAAAATCATTCAAATAACAACCATCATCAAGAATATCACCATTATTCTAATCAAGGACCTAGAAAGTTATTTAGAGATCCAGATCAGCGTATTTTGGGTGGAGTTTGTGCGGGGTTGTCACATTACTTTAATTTTAATCTGCTGTGGCTGCGTTTGTCAGTCTTTGTGATTATTGTTTTTACAGGTGTGAGTATTTTGCCGTATTTAATTTTATGGCTCATTATTCCTAAAGCTAGAACCGCTGCAGATCGCTTGGCTATGAAGGGAGAGCCCGCCAGCTTTTCAAACATTGCTAAAAATGTAGAGCAAACCATCAGTGCTTCTGCCAATAAGCTGTCTGAAGATTATCACAGTGGTAGTTTTAACCACATTTTTAAGCGCATTAAAGAGGTGATTTTTACGATTTTAAATTTCTTTAAACGTTTTGGAGGCATTTTTCTGTTGGTAATCGGCTTTTCAATTGCTATTCCGTTTGGTATGAGTATTTTTTCTTCAAATATGTTTACCAATATCGATATAGATAATAGCTTGTCAAATGATATATTGCCGCTTTTGTTTGAAGGTGAGAATAGCTTAATGTATTTTAGGCTTGGATTTATGCTGATGATTCTTGGGCTTATGACGGTTTTTTTAGCATTAGGTTTTAGGTTAGCTACATCATATAAAAAAAACACAGGATTTATTGCGATCATCGGGTTGATTCTGTTTTTTATTGCTGGAATTTTTGTAGCTAATTCTGGTTCTAGTTCGTTAAGAGATTTCATTCAAGATTCAGAAAAAATCACCCAGACCATTCCACTGAAAAGCAATTCAGAAAAAATCATCATCAATAGTTTTTCTGCTGAAATCACTCCAGGAGATGAGCTTTTTGATGGCAATTTGTTTGCTAAAAAAGAAGGCACGCTGATACACATGGGCTATCCAGTTTTAGAAATTCAGCAAGACAGTAGTGTAATTACTCCGGTGCTTGAAATCAATAAAAAAGCGAATGCCTCTAGTAATGCTAAAGCTATAGATCGAGCAAAGTCAATTCAGTATGATGTGCATTTTCACAACGACACGCTCTTCTTAGACCCACATTTTTCATTTGAAAAGCCTTATCGCTTACAGTCGGTTCAAATGCTATTGAGGGTACCTGTAAATTTTGAAATTGAGAAGGGAGAATACGCACAATTAATGCGCGAAGAAGATTTTGATTTTCGCATGAACGGCAGCAACATAAATTTCAGGTTCGACCCTTAAATAAGCCCCCATTTTTGTTATCTTTGCACCTTTGGGCAAGTCTGGTTTTGCCCAGAGGTGTAAAGATTCGAGTATGACAAAAAAACAAGCCCCTTCTGAGCAAAAAGAGATTTCATTAGAAGAGTTGAAAAAAGAAGTCTTATTTGACTTTAAAACCGCTTGTTTGTCAAGAGAAGCCTCTTTGTTAGGCAGAAGAGAGGTCTTAACAGGAAAAGCTAAATTTGGCATTTTTGGTGATGGTAAAGAAGTGGCTCAAATTGCCATGGCCAAGCAAGTGCAAAAGGGCGATTGGCGCAGTGGGTATTATCGCGATCAAACTTATATGTTGGCCACTGGCGGGCTAAACTTACAACAGTTTTTTGCCCAGCTTTACGCGCATCCTGACATCGAGCATGACCCGCACTCAGGGGGTAGGCAAATGAACGCCCATTTTGCAACTCAGTTTATTGATGATTCTGGTGAATGGCTCGATCAAACACAGATCAAGAATTCATCGGCAGATATGTCTCCTACAGCAGGTCAAATGCCCAGAATGTTAGGTCTTGCATATGCTTCAACCTTTTACAGAAATTCTAAACACTTAGATCAACACAGCAAAAAATTTTCAAACAAGGGCAATGAGGTGACTTTCGGCACCATTGGTGATGCTTCAACTTCTGAAGGCTTATTTTGGGAAACTATCAATGCCGCAGGTGTTTTACAAGTACCACTCGTATTGGCAGTTTGGGATGATGGATATGGCATTTCAGTGCCTAAAAAGTACCAGACGACTAAAGAAAGTATCTCACAGGTGTTAGAAGGATTTCAACGTACTGAAGATCAAAAGGGCTGGGAAATCATTCGTGTGAAGGGTTGGAACTATCCAAAACTATGCCTAGCTTTTTCTAAAGCAGCACAAATTGCTAGAAAAGAACACGTGCCTGTTTTGGTACACGTCACAGAAATCACCCAACCCCAAGGTCATTCTACTTCGGGTTCTCATGAGCGTTACAAAGATGAAAAACGCCTTGAGTGGGAAAAACAGTATGATTGTATTGCTCAAATGCAAAAGTGGATTATCGATTCAAACATCGCCACCCAAAAAGAATTAGATGCACTTAAAGAAGCAACTGTTTTAGAAGTACGCGAAGCGAAAAAAGCGGCTTGGAATGCTTACCGTGATGCAGTAGAAAAAGAAAAGCAGCCTTTAGTTGAACTGCTCTCGAAAATAGATACTAGTGTAGCTCAGAGCCTAGCAAATAATAAGGATGCTTATTTTGAAGATTTAGCCAAAACGGCGAGAAATCTCTTACTTGATCAAAGCCTGAAGAAAAATCTATCTTTAACAGCATTAAAGGCTTGGTTGAAAGAATATGCTAAGAAAAACATAGATCGTTTTAATTCAGATTTATATTCTCAGACACCTTATTCTCCGCTATATGTAAAAGAAATTACGCCAAATTACACAGATGATAAAATGGTCGATGGCAGAGAGGTATTACAGGCCAATTTTGACGCTATTTTAGACAAATATCCTCAAGTGATGTTCTTTGGTGAAGATGCTGGAAAAATTGGTGGAGTCAACCAAACCTTGGCAGGCATGCAAGAAAAATATGGTGAATTGCGCGTGTTTGATACAGGCATTAGAGAGGCTACCATTGTGGGCCAGGCTATCGGACTTTCTTTAAGAGGTTTTCGCCCTATTGCTGAGATACAGTACCTAGATTATATTTTGTACGGGCTTCAAACCTTGAGTGATGATGCTTGTTCTTTACGCTATAGAACCAAAGGCAGACAAGCCAATCCATTTATCATCTCTACAAGAGGACATCGCCTAGAGGGCATTTGGCATTCAGGCTCTCCGTTAGGTACTTTGATCAATGCTTTTAGAGGCATGCACATTTGTGTGCCTAGAAATATGACCAAAGCTGCTGGGTTTTACAATACACTTTTAAAAGGTGATGATCCGGCGATAGTCATAGAATCTTTGAATGGGTATCGAATTAAAGAGAAATTGCCCTCTAATGCTGGTGAGTATTGCGAACCTTTAGGAGTGCCTGAAGTACTAAGTGAGGGTGAAGACATTACCTTGGTGACCTATGGTTCTTTGGTGCGCATAGCTGAAAAGGCTGTTGGTAAATTAGCACAAATGGGCATTTCAGTTGAGCTTATTGATGTGCAAACCTTATTGCCTTTTGACATAGAAGGAGTCATTATAGATTCATTAGAAAAGACCAATAAAATTCTATTTTTAGATGAAGATGTTCCGGGTGGAGCAACTGCTTTTATGATGCAACAAGTCATTGAAGAGCAAAAGGGCTTTGAGTATTTAGATGCCGCTCCACAAACCCTAACTGCTAAAGCCCATCGCCCTCCGTATGGCAGTGATGGAGATTATTTTTCAAAACCTTCTTTAGAGGATGTCGTAGAGAAGGTGTACAAAATGATTTCGTATGACAATTCTGAAGAATATCCAGCGCTTTATGATTAAGTACTTTTTACTTGGTTTAATAATGTTCTATGTTAGCGTAAGTTTAGCTCAGCCAGATTCCGCTAGTATTTATTATAAAAAAGGGCACATTGCTATGAATCAAAATGATTTGCCAAATGCTGTGAGTCACTTTGAGAAAGCCTATGTCTTTGGCTTAAAAAATTATGCTCTATTGCATAATTTGGGCTCTGTGTATTATCGTTTGGGCAATCATGAAAATGCCTTGAAATATTTGAATTTAGCGATACACGACTACCCAGATGAAGCTGAGTCGTATAATGACAGGGGGCAAATTCATTTAATTCATGAAGATTTTAGCCTAGCTAAACAAGATTTTGAAAAGGCAATTGAGCTGAAGAACAATTGGGATACGCCATTTTCAAACATGGGTTTGATGTATAAGAAGCAAAAAAAATACACACTGGCAGAGCAATTTTTTAAAGAAGCTCTGAAAATTGATCACAATGACATCAACTCGTCCTTAAACTTAGCTTCTTTATATGTTGAGACATCAAAGAAAACTGAAGCATTACAGGTATTAGATGATCTAGCACAACACCATCCTAATGTAGTTGATATTTACCTTTTTAGAGCAACTATTTATGCGTCAGATCAAAATAATAAATTGGCCTGTGAAGACTTAAAAAAGGCCAAGTCAATGGGAGCTCAAGTGAGTAGTGTTGATATATTAAATATGTGCGCTGAATGAGAAGTCAAATAATTTCTTTGGGGTTATTTTTTTGTTTTTCTCTTTCAATTTTGAGTCAAGAGAAGTTTCAATTTAATTTTATACTGGGGCCGTCATATGAAAAAATTGGCACAAGAAATGCCAATATTGAGAACCCATTTTCTTTCAAATACTCATACAATATAGGTTCAGAATTTAAGTATTACCTTTCTCCGAAGGTATCTTCAAATCTTGGACTGTCGTTTAATGATAAAGGCTTTCAATCTAATATTGATTACGATGTTTTTGGTGATACTGTGAGCTCATCAGTGAGAATTTCAGCAAAGTATTTAACCTTGCCTTTTGATTTGGCATTTAATTTTACACCTGCTTTTAGAACAGAGTACTTTTTTTCAACAGGTATAACATATGGATATTTACTAAGTCAGACGTTTAAAGGTCAGCGTGTGCCAGAAGAATTAGGTAGACCCAACAATCCTTTATTTGAAGGAGTGACCAATGAGAAGAACAACATTAGTTGGTTTGATAAATCTTATTTTGCAGCTCAGTTAGGCGCTGGGATTTCAAGATATGTTAAATCTAGAATGTTACTGACTTTTCATGCTAGTTATGCCTATCAACTTGATAGACTAATTAACCCTGAAGGTCCAATTATTCAGTTTGCTACAACTAATTCTGGTCAATTGGTTGAGTATAGTCCTAAACTCAATTCTTTTTTGCTCTTACTGAAGGTTGGATACTATTTCTCAGATCAGATTGAGAATACAAAAAAAGAACTTTAATATTAATATAGTTGTATAAAGAGTTTACAGTTGAGTTATCAGAATTAAATCAGGTTGCTGATTTTTTTATTGATCATCTTTTTGATCAACACGATTTTTTTTCATTTAAAGGTGAAATGGGGGCGGGCAAGACTACTTTGGTTGCTAAAATTATAGATCGTTTATCAAACGAAACTGTATCAAGCCCTACATATACTATTGTAAACCAATACCAGGTAAAAGATTTGAAAGTTTATCATTTTGATTTCTTTAGATTAGATTCTGCTGAGCAAGCTTTAGATATTGGCCTGTTAGAATACTTTGATGAACATCAAAAATACTTTTTTGAGTGGGCTGATCAAATTAAAGAGCTTCTGCCATCTAATATGGTTGAGATTCAGATAGAGAAAACAAGTGTTGAGTTTGAAAGAAAAATTTCAATTCAATATTAATTGACTGATTTTTTGGGCAGAAGCTTTCCAGCTGTAGGTTTTTTTGATGTATTTATAGCCATGTTCGGCTAAATCTTTTCTTAAAACACTATCTTCTAAAAGTTTGAAAATCAGATTGATGTACCTCTCTTTTGAGTTGCTGGTCAGAATTTCTTTCTCATTTTCGGCTCTCAATGCTCCATTTGCCAATTCAGATGTGATGCAAGGGCGTTTTAAGGCCATAGCCTCTAGTAATTTATTTTGTAAGCCTGATCCATGATGTAGGGGGGCAAAGAATATTTTTGCACTCGTATAAACTTTGCGAATATCTTTTGTCCATCCTTGAACTGTAATATCTTGATTTTGAAGTTTCAAAACAGTTCTATTAGGCGTTGCTCCACTAATTAATATTTTAATGTTAGGCTTTTGTTTTTTTAGATGTGGATAAATTTGCTTAGCGATGTATTTAGCACACTCTACATTAGGGTAATAGCTCAGATTGCCAACAAAGACAAGGTCGTACTCACATTCTGTATTTGTTTTCTCACTAAAAAAATAATTTAAGTCAATTCCATTGTGAATGACTTGTACCTCTGAGGCTAAGTTAAGTTCTTTTTTATCTTGCTCAGAGATGGCAATTAAGTTATCAAAATCTTCTTGAATGGTTTGTTCAAATTCTTTGAGTCGTTTAGATTCTTTTTTAAATAAGATATTTAAAGGAAAAATATCAGAAGTGCTTCTTCTGTGCATTCCTGCTGATAAACAATCCATATAGTCTATGCTCTTATTGATAAAAGAATATTTTCTTGCATATTGAGCTGTTCTAATAAGCTGGCAAAATATATGATTGGGCAGGTGCTTTTCAATAATTTTATCTAATCTCTTTTGGGCTTTTTTTTGATAAAAAAAGTGTACTTGAAAAGGTTTTGATGAAAAAAATGCTCTCAGTAGATTAAAAAAAGTAGTTTTTTTTGAGAGCTTAAAATAGTATTGGTGAGATGAAATTTGTTTGAGTATGTCTTTGCTGTTTTGATCTATGCGATTAAAATGTGTGCAGAATAGAATGATTTCATGTTTTTCATGTAATTCTTTGAGTAGGTGAAAAGCTCTTAATTTATCTCCTTTTTCTAAAGGGTAGGGGATTCTAGAAAGTAAAACAAGTAGCCGCATTGTATATTAAAAAAAGCCCTTTAAAACATTAAAGAGCTTTTGAATAATAAAGATATTTATAAATTACTAAATTGACCAATTTGCGTCAGCAATGCCCAATATGGTATTTTGATTGTTGTAATTGAAATCTTGAAGCATAATCAAAACATCTTTGATATCTTCATTAAACTTTGAAGCTTGGTAGGTATGAGCAGCATCTAGTTTGTTGCCTTCACAATCATAAATCTCTACAAATGTGCCGTATTCTAAAACTTGTTTAGAGTTCACAAAACTCAAATCATTGAATTTGTGAGAAAAGTAATAGAAGTATCCATTGTGGTTATTAGAATACACTTTAATTACATCTGTGAGGGTATAAGTAAAGGTGTTGCTACTTAAAGTAACCCTGTGAGGAGTTTTTAGTTCTTGCTCAACAGTTGAAGAAATCCATGTGTTTTCTATATCATTTTCTGAGACAAATTGCTCGCTGCAAGCAGCTCTTTTTCCAACATTACTCTGATCTAAGTTAGAGGTGCTTTTGTTACAGCTGTTACTTGATAAGGTTAAAAAACTCGTTGAGATAATAGCTAAAGAAAGTAGTTTATTCATAATAGTGTTTTTATAATTCATGATCTGTATTGATCAAAAGATACAAAATCTTTTGACTTAACCAAGAATATAGAACAAGGCAATTTGAACCAAGCCTACAATAAATCCTATAACTGCTCCAATAAGTTCTATAAACTTGAATTCTTTTTTCAGAATATCGTTTAAAATTTGTTCAAGTTTTTCACTTGAAAAGCCCTTTACTTTTTGTTCAACAATTTTCTGAATGTCAATGCTTGATTCAACTTTTTCAAATAAGGCATCTAAAATGCTTGGTAGCATATTTTTGATTTCTTTTAAAAATTCAGATTGAATACTTTCTTTAATTCCTCCGCTCAAGAAAGAGCCAATTAAAGGGAACTTTTGAGCCAGTTTTTCATCAAAATACAAGGCAATTTTATCGCTAATTTGTTTCAATAGAAGCTCAGATGTTTCTTCAGAAGTCAATTGATCTCTTAAATCTTGCACAGAGAACAACTCTGAACTTACCATATTACCAATTTTATCAGCTATCTGAGCCTGCCTTTTAGGAAAGATTCCATGAAGTGTGAAAAAGAAGATTTTTTTTGGTGTTCTTGGATGAAATAGCATTTTGATGGCTAGATAATTTGTCATCCACCCAATCAATGCTGAAATAAAAGGAATTAGAATAAAACTTAATGTCATAGCAAGAGCAAAGATAACAAACCATTGTTATAGTTTTGTGGCATGAAGATAATCTGTATTGGAAGAAATTATAGTGATCACGCTAAAGAGCTCGGAAATGCAATTGGGAAAACACCGTTATTTTTTTTAAAACCAGACACTGCTCTTTTGGCCAAAAGAATGCCCTTTTTTTTACCAGATTTTTCAAATGAAGTGCACCATGAAGTAGAATTAGTTGTAAAAATTAATCGTGTTGGCAAACACATTGAAGAGCAATTTGCACATAAATATTACAGTGAAATTTCTCTTGGAGTTGATTTTACGGCAAGAGATGTTCAACAAGTCTGCAAAGAGAAAGGTCATCCTTGGGAAATTGCTAAAGCTTTTGATGGATCAGCACCAGTAGGGCGTTTTATTTCAAAACAACAATTTGACTTAAACAACCTCTCTTTTTCGCTTTACAAGAATGATGAGCAAGTTCAAACAGGCAATACCAAAGAGATGATCTTTTCGGTTGATCAGATCATTGCATACATCTCAAAGTTTATAACCTTAAAAAAAGGAGATTTAATTTTTACAGGTACCCCTAGTGGTGTAGCAAAAGTTGAGAAGAATGACCATTTAAAAGCCTTTATTGATCAAGAGTGCTTACTCGATGTTAAGGTTCGGTAATTGTAGAATTTTTTCAGTAAGCTGGGCACCTTTCTGGTTTGTGATAGAAATAAAATGTGCTGAATGATTTAAAAAGTCAATGACAAGTGTATTTACACCTTCTTGTAGATTGTATGAAGCATCTTTGATCATGCGTCCTTGAAGATCAAATACTTGAAGCTGAATTTCTTGTGCTTCACTTGAGTGATACCAAATCTCTAAAGGATTGCCCAAGCTTGGATTAGGAAATATTTTTACGCTGTCTTTCATGAGCTCCACAAAGCGATGCTCTAGTAGCAAAGCAGCTTTTGAGAAGTCTACTAAGCCATGTCCGATCAAAAAATCAGGGGTGTTGTAGCGATCTGCAGATTGCTCAATGGCATGAAAAACATCCATATTGGTAGCTTTTGAAAAAGATTGCCATAGCAATGCTGCACCAGCGCTTATGATCGGAGCTGCAAATGAAGTACCGCTAGCAGCATAGGTATTGCCTGTGAAATTTAATACATTGATTTGTTGACCTAAAGCACATACGTTGGGCTTTAAGGTTTGGTCATAGGCAGGTCCTATAGAACTAAACGCGCTGTAGTTGCCCTGCAAGTCAACAGAACCTACAGAAAGCACACTGTCAACATCAGCAGGTGCGATCAAGTACTTCCAAGGACTTTGCCCTTCATTGCCCATGCTGTTAACCACTAAGATACCTTTTTGAGTAGCAATTCTTGCCCCTTGAGAAACAAGAGTAGTTTGTCCGTCTAAATCGCTATAACTGTGATTTTCAGTGGGGTTGTCAAATCCATCAGAATACCCCACAGAAGAATTGATGATGTCAATTGCTAGACTGTCAGATTTTTCAGCTGCAATCACCCAATTTAACTCTTCAATCAATCGCTCACTAGAAACATCTTCAGTCACAAACAAAGCAATTTCTGC
>JAHDHZ010000035.1 GCA_020631045.1 Flavobacteriales bacterium
ACATGGCTACAATCAAAGTAAAACTTAGTAATAGACCCAGAGATTTTGTGCCTTGAAAATCTGAAAACAGGAAAATAATAAATCCAAAAAATAAAGCTAGAGAAGTAAACAACATACTTCTACCCACCAAGTCAATGGTTTGTAAGACAGCCTTTTTGCCCCTTATGCCTTTTGAAAGCACCAGTTTATATTTAGCTAAAAAGTGAATGGTATCGTCAACAGAAATTCCGAAAGCAATGCTAAAAACAAGAATGGTTGATGGCTTTAAAGGAATGCCAGTAATGCCCATTAAACCAGCTGTTAAAATCAGAGGAATCAAATTGGTAATGACAGCATAAAAAACCATTTTAAATGATTTAAATAAACTGGCCATCATCAGAGAGATCACTAAAATGGCAATTAAAATGCTTTGCAATAAATTGAAAGATAAGTAACGGGTACCTTTCAAAAAAACAACACTTGATCCTGTAATAGTTGTCTTATACTTTGTTGAATCAAAAACAGCAAGTGTTTTTTGTTGAATTTTATTGATGAGTGTTTCCATTTCAAGTAAACCTAAATCTTGTGCCAATAAGCTGATTCTAGCCTTACTTTTTTCTGAATTAATAAAGCTTGAGGTTTGCGAAGAATTATTTGATTTTAGGTAAGGTGCTAAAAACATACGCTCTCTGTTGCCAATTGGGGTATAATAATCAGGATTGTTGCCATAGTATGCCTGTTTGGCAAGCATTACAATATCATTGATGCTAGAGGGCGTAGAAATTTGATCAACCTGTTTCAATGAATCTGAAAGAGTATGAAGTTTTTTTAAAAATCTTGGTTGTTCAACCATTTTGTTTTTTTTGCCGTCAATCACAATTTCTAAAGGAATAACCCCTCCGAAATGCTTTTCAAACCATTGAATATCTTTAAATACTTGATTAGACTTAGGAATGTCATCGGTAAGATTGCCAGACATTTGAAGTTTAAAGGTCCCTACAAAAGCAATAATTACCAATAAACACATCACTGAAAACACCCATTTTTTATGATTTAAAAACACTTTTTTAAACTCCTCAATGGTTTTGTAGGCCAACTTATTATTGTGAAATCCACCAAAATCATTCACCTTATATATACTCAAGATAAAAGTGATTACAACAATTGAGATGAAGAACAATCCTAATACATTTATAGCAGCTAGGTAACCGAAGTTTTGAAGAGCTTCACTTGAGGTAAAATAAAAAGCAAAAAAGCCTACTGCAGTGGTGAAATTTGTCAAAAAAGTGGCCCTACCCACTTCGTGAAGCGTGTTGATCAAAGCAGCTTGTTTGTCTTTTAGCTCAGCATTTTTTGCAACAAAATGATTGATGATGTAAATACAATTTGGTACTCCAATAACTACGACAAGTGTAGGAATTAAACCAGTAAGCACACCCATTTTTATTCCAAAAAAAGCAGTAATACCCAATGACCAAGCAATACCTATTGAGATGACTAAAAGTGATGCAATCAAAGGGGCTATTGATCTGAAAATACAAAAGATGATTAAAAAAGCAACCGCAAAAGAAAGTAAGATAAATTTGATTAAATCTTTCTTTGTGAGTTCTCGAATAATGGTTTTTATTTGAGCTAGACCTGATATTTTAACATCAAGATCGGTCTTATGTTCAAATACATCAATGGCTTTTTCAAGCTCAAGGGCAATTCTGCTGCGTTGCTTTGAATCAAAAGTAGCGCTGTCAATGTTAATTAACATAGCGTAGGCCGAATCGGCATACAATCTATTTTCGTAGATTTTAAATTGTTTTAGGTGCTCTTCACAAACATTTAATGGTTTATTTTCACAGACTAAGGGCTTTATTTTCAATGATTTTAAACCCGTGTCTTTTTCAAGTTTAAAGATGTTGTGATTTATTGAAACAACCGAATCAACACCTGTAATATTCTCAAAATCAATGGCTAACTCTTTGTATGCTTTAAAAAGGGAAGTGTCTTGAAAAGGATTCTGATCAATGCCAACTAAAAAGATATTAGGCTGAGCGCCAAACTCATGATTAAAGGCCTTGTATTCTTTGAAAGCTTGATTTTCTCTTGAAAGTAATTTAGGTACACCATATTCAATCTCAAGCTTAGTAGCATGAAAGGTAAAAAAGGCGGTAAGGCCAAGTACAACAGAGATTAAAACACCTTTATACTTGAGAATATTTTTAGCAAATAGTAAGCCCATGAATCACAAAAATAAAATCTTCTATGTATGTTTGACCCCGTTTGGCATAATAATTGAAACCAATTAATTTATTAACCGTTTTAAATGAGTGCAATGAGAGCTATTTATACAATTTTAATTTTGGGCATTTTGTTTTTAATGAGTGCGTGCAGTGCTAAAAAACTCTATGTAAATGGCGACTATGACGCAGCAATTCATAGAGCGGTGACCAAACTGCGTAAAAAACCCTCACACATGAAAAGCATTGTTGCTCTTGAAGATGCTTTTGCAGCTGCCCAAAATAGAGATTTAGGTAAAATCAAATTCTTAAAAAAAGATGGAGCTCCTGAAAATTGGGATCAAATTTTTGATTTATACAATGTGATTGATCGCCGTCAAGACAAAGTAAAGAGTTTGGCTCAAATTCCATCAGGCATAAGATTTACTGATGTAAAATCTGAAATGGCCAGCTCTAAACAAAAGGCTGCAAGCTACTTTTACGCTAGGGGTGAAAAATTACTCAGCACTGGCAGAAGAGAAGATGCTCGAAGGGCCCATGACCATTTTTTAAAGACCAAGAAGTTTTACCAGAGCTTTAAGAATACCGATGAAAAAATAAACGAAGCACGTTTTAAGGGCACCTCTTTTGTGTTGTTGACTATGAAAAACAAGTCAGGAATGATTATTCCAGCCCAGTTTAATCAAGAAATTTTAAAGATTAGTTTAACTGATTTAAACGATGGGTGGACGGTTTTTCATTCAACTGAAAAATCAGATATTCCGTACCACTATCATGCTCGATTTGACATTATGGGATTGGCCATTTCTCCTGAAAGGCTCAAAGAGAGCTCATTTGAAGAAACCAAAGAAATTGAAGACGGTACTCGTTATGTGTTAGATGACAATGGAAATGTGATGAAGGATTCTTTAGGCAATGACATTAAGGTAAAGAATTATAAGACCATTACTTGTAAAATCATTCAAGTACAGCAGTCTAAAACTGCAAGAATTACTGGTGGATTAAGTATCTACAATTTAGGAAATAAACAATTAATTAAAAACGCTCCGATTACCTCAGATGCAATTTTTGAGCACGCTTCTGCAAAGGTTGTTGGAGATAAACGTGCGATGAGTAAAAAGAGTAAAAACTTAGTGCGTTCAAGACCAGTGCCTTTTCCGTCAGATCCTGATTTAATTATGATGGGTTCAGATCGCTTGAAAGGCATGCTGAAAGATATTTTATATCAGCACAGAGGTTTGTTTTACTAGACTACTTAAATCTTAACCCAGGCCCAGCATTCTCCGCGCATGACTCTTCTGGCTTGTTTTTCAGAGATGCCAAATTGAGTGGCTAGAGTACTCACCTTTGTAGTTCTGTTTGGATCAAGCAGTTTTTTCTTTAGAATTTTTGCGGTAGAATCGTTCAGTTTTTTGCTTTTATAGTTAAATACTTTAGGAACATTAGGGCTTGACTGAGCGTGTTTATATCGTTCAGAAGTTGTTACCCACTTTAAATTTTTATAGTGGTTGTCTTTTTTATCGTAATTGATATGAATTACAGAACCGTGTTTTGCTGAGGGTTGTTTACAAAATAGTTTGGCTACAAGTCTGTGCACATATTCATAATTTGATTTTTTTCCTTTATTGATATAAGCGGCGTCAAGCCTATTTACCTCATGAAATTTGACTAAATACCAATCACCTTGTGTATTCTTTTTTTTAACTCGTCCAAAATTAGAAACCAATAGCATCTCATTGTTTTTAAACTCTTCTGAGCGATACTCCTTCCACTTTTCTTGGTTGATTAGATTCGAGAAAAACATAAATTAAAGGTATGAAAAGTATTGATACGTATCAAAGGCTTAAAATGATCACAAAGTAAAGCGTAAACTAAAGCCTGATCTGATGTTTGAATTAGGAAAATTATTTGAAATAAACGGATTGGTTGACACCCAATCAAAGAAATACCTCAAGGTCATTTTTTGAGACAGTTTATAGTCTGCAGCTGTTTTTAATGAATATATTTTTTGACCATTTGAAGCCAAAGATTCTCCTTCAACAATTTTTCTAAGTACTGTTTTATTGTCACGTACAGAAAAGTCTAAACGAAGATTTAAAGAGCTAGTAACCTTCTTTTTCTGACCAGGCAATACCCAAGGAAACTTCACCTTCGGAATTGTATATCCACTACCAACAATAAATTCAAAACCATTGATTTCAGTTACCTGAGTGTTCGGAATACTCAAGGTAATGGTTCTGTCTTTTTTAATTTCAAACCGCGCTTGTAAACTATTTTTTAAGGTCGCATCAATTTTAATTAAAGGTGAGAGTTGTTCAGAGATCACAACAGTATTGATCTGATAACGGGTAATGTAGTTGGCCTTTACATCTAAAGAGTCTACATAGGGGGTTTGTGAAGCATCATTACCTAAGATTTGATTGTCAGTAAACAGTAAGTTAGAGGTGAATGATCCGAATGAGACATTTGACTTGTATCCGTGAGTGATTGAGAAATTTCTAAATATTTTTTGAAAGGCTTTCATTTTTTTAAGCCCTGTATAGGTAGCCCTCCAATTTATGGCTGGCAAAGCGCGTAAGGGGTTTAAGCGTTGGCTGTTAGGATCAATTCCCGCATAAGTGCTTAAAAAGGCAGGAATAATAACATCTTGAGAGGTTGCCCCAAATCCTTGTGCATAAATACCTGAATCAAGAGCATGTACCCCAGCGCCATAAGAAGGATCATAACCCAAACGTTCTGTGGCCAATCGAGAAGAAATGACATCTCTATTGTTTAAAAATGCATAGTGAATTTGCGTATTGAAATTGCTATCAATATTTTCAAAAGCAGTTCTTAAACTAAAGAACGACCTAGAGAACATCCCGTTTTCAATGTAACTCTGTCTTTGAAAAGCATTGCTATCAGTATTCCAAGCAAAAAACTCTGAAGTGTTAAAGCCGTACGATGAATTGGCTGTTAAATCAATACGCAAGTCTTTAATGGGTTCTACTGAGGCTCTAAAATTAATTTTTTCGTTGTGAGTTGTGGTGTGTTGGGTATTCACAAAAGTACCCGTGGTCAACCAACCTTTAGAAGCTGCATAAGGTGCAAAATCTTGCCCCCTAGAAGGGCCAATCCAGTTTTGAACACCAAAAACAAAGGGCAACCCTGGCGAGTTAAATCCTTGAGAGAGACCCATTAGATGATTCACATTAGAAGAGTCAACTCCTGGAAGCAACATACCGTTATCCTGGTTGTAAGTAATCGAAGCATTTTTCACACCCATTACAAATTTTGCTACTCGATCAACAACAGTAATAGGATCTTCTTTTTCTCTTTTCTTTCGTTTAATTTCTTTTTTGGTCATGGTAGAGTCTGTGACCTGCTCAATGACTTTTTTGACTTTGTCTTCAAGTTTTTTATTTCCGGTGGATTTCTTCTTGCGCTTATCAGCTTCAGCCTTTTTAAACTTCTTATCAACTTTTTTCAAATAAGGTACATTGTTATAAAGGGTTTTAAAATTAAAATTACCATTGAGTTGAACAGTGTTTGAATTCTGAACAGTATGCCCTTGAGCAGTTGCTGCAAAAGGAGCGCGCAACCAGTTGTAGTTGGTTGAGTACTTAGCTGTTGTATTGACCCAATTAAGCATGGGTAGTTTATTGATCGGAAGGGCATAATTGATGTTTGCAGTGTGGCGGTAGTCAATGTTGGTACCCCCTTTAGTAATTTCATTCCAAACGGCAGATTTCCAAATTTCATATCCGGCAGGATCTCTTGTTTTATCAACTGCTCCTAAAGGCTCATCAATCAAAGAGGTATTGACCGCGTTGAAATCAAATTTTAAGGTTTTAGTCAAGTCATATTTTAAATCATATCTTCTAAACCATCTGAATGTTTTGTTGTAAAAAGAAGGAATGTTTGCTGTAATGCCAGGATTGTTGTTTCTTGTGACGCGTTCGTTGTAAAAACGGTCAACATCAGTGCTAAATCCTATAGATTTGGGCTTGGTATAAAAATTAAAATCACGAATAAATTTCAGATGCTTCGACTTAATGGCCTTTTTAAACGGCTCTACAGGTTTAGCACTTGGCGCATAAGCATAAGTAAGATTTGCTTTGTAAGTTCGGGTTAAATCACGCTCAATGGTAAAATTTCTATGCGCTGTTTCGGTAAAGGCGTAACTAGCCGAAAGGTTTGAAACATCATAAAAATGCGGTTTTTTATTCTTGCCAGATTTGAGTTTTTTCACATTGGTAAAGTTTAAACTCTTTCGGGTAGTCACATCTCGAATGACACTTAAAATAGAGTCTTTAAAATTCTCATCAGAAGCGTTGTTCTCTAAAATAGTTTCAGTCTCAATATCAGGATCTAGAGGGTTAAATCGAGGTGTAATTACATTTTTTGAATACCCTACATACATTGGGGCTTGAATTTTAGTGGCTGGAGCAATCAGTTTGGCTACATCAGTTTCAAAAGAGAGGTCGTATTGCTGGTTGGTCTCTAATTGACGCTCTGCAACACGCTTTTCAATACTTCCAAAGCCCGGAGTACTCATAGACCCTGAAGCTGAGAAGGTGCCTAGTCCAGGCAAGTCGGTGACTAGCCTACCAATGGTAGCCCATCCACCATCGTTATTAAAATCAGTCAAACGCAATTCGTTAAACCAGACCTCTACACATTTAGGCGGACCATTGTCTTTAGGGTTTTTCACCCCTACCATCACCGTTTTTAAGGTGCTGATGTTTGGATTACCGACCACTGTAATTTTATTGTCTGTATTGTTCGGATCATCTTCAGTGTAGGGCAACTGAAATTGGCCTAAGTTAGACCCATAAGAGCTGTTTCGGTTCAATTTTACTTGCTGTAAGGCTGCAAAAACAATATCAATATTGTTGGCTTCAGGCCATACCGCGTAATTTCCTGGAGCATTGTTATCGGCATTGCCCAAGTAACCTCCCGCTGGCTTTTCAGGGGTGATTTTTAAAGGAATGTCATACTCATAATAGTTGTTTTCAAAATCAGTTCCCAATCGAATAAAGACTCTTAATTCATCATCGTCAACCGGAGCCTCACCAATCAATGATTCACCATGAATATACATCTGAAGTTTTCTGTACATACGCACATCGTAATCAAAGTTTTTAAAGGCAGATACAAAACTACCGTCGGCCAATCCGCAGGTATTGATAAACAAAGACTGTTCGTTTTGTCTTTGTTGATTTACAGTAGATAAATCAACTTGACGATCTAAGTCTGGTGGTAATAGGTAGTTTACAGGGTCTTTCTGCGCATTTTCTTCGATGTTTACTGCTCCGACACTAAAGTCAATGTTTTGATCATCATCAACAGACTCACCGGGAGCAGATCCACTACCCTCATATTTTCGCCATTGACCTGTCACCAGTTCAAGTCTTGCAAAACGCAAGAAAATAGGATTTTTAAAACCCTTTACAAAAACCCTCATAAAGCGTACTGAGTTTAACCCTTGAATGTTACCAATGGTCTCTCTATTGAGATCTCTTACCGGAATTTTAAATTGGTACCAATTGATGTCTTTGGTGCCTCCACCCGGAAGATTAGCAGTGGTTTGAAATACATTGGTGATGTAGTTTTCACCTACATTGTTCTCATTGATTTGATCAGGTGAGATTTGAACGCGGTACTGATAATAACTCTCACTATAATTGATGGTTTTATCACGATTTACATCTTCAGAGTTGGGCAGGGTAGAAGATTGTGCAAACACATCGTTTACAGGTGAGTTGCCTTCAAGACCGTTAAATCCTTTGTAACGCTGTAAAATATCTGCTTCCTGAGCATCGTAATCTTCTCCGATATAAGGCCTGAAATCATCTGTTGATGGATCTTCTAGGGCATTGAGATATGCTGGGGAGTTGCTCCCATGTTCAGCTGCCAATCGATCTAAATAAGAATTTTGAAAAAAGGTTTCTTCTTGCTCATTGGCAAGACCATCAAGCCCCACATCTTGAAAAGCTCTTGTGGTTGGATTGTTGTCAAATGCATCAAGCAGGTAAGGCACTGAACTGGGAATAACTCTCCCCCAAACTGAACTGGTGTCGTTAGATAGGTCTGCTGCTTCTGCGGCGGTAGTGCCTAATCCGTTTTCAAAAAAGCGTTGATCATCTCTTAAGACATCTTCAGAAATGTTACCGATGTTAAAAAACAATTCACCAGAGTTTGTTCCATCAGGAAAACCAGGAGTACCAGCTTCTGCAAAAGGATCCATCAACCAAAATTGAATAAACTCTACATTGGCAGCATCAAAGTCATTGGTATTGATCTCACGCATGATTCCACCCCAGCGCGACTCAGGATTTTTTAAACTACCATCTGAATTTGACCCAGCCGCATAAACCACTCCCGCAGTATCTGTTCCATCAACATCATAGTTGTAAGGCCCACGCTCTTCAGGATAAAAAGCCAAATCAAACATAGCGATGTTGTTGGGTTGACTAATGCCTAAATCTCTATTGGGAAACACTTCAGTTTCTCGAATCCAACGCATGAAATGATTCCCTTGAATCGAATCATCGTTAGCAATATGTGCAGGTCTTAAGCTACTGTTTTGATAGAATACCGTAGGGTCAATGGTATACCAAGCAGTTTTTGCTCTACCAAATCCGTTGGCTAGGTT
Source organism: Flavobacteriales bacterium (assembly GCA_020631045.1). Taxonomy (GTDB): domain Bacteria; phylum Bacteroidota; class Bacteroidia; order Flavobacteriales_G; family JALEGO01; genus JAHDHZ01. Next base: position 8,845 of record JAHDHZ010000035.1, read on the forward strand.
GTTAGAAACCTCTCCTTCAGGAAACAAATTGGGTTGCCCTTGCGGAGTAGAGGCAATTTTCCAAGCAATCGGAGAGCGCAATTCAATGGTTGCAATCGAACCTTCAAAATCATCTAAAAAAGAAACTCCATCTCTACCAATGGCCCTTGAGTTGCCTGGTATGAGCTTAGCAAATTCGCCAGTGAAATTCACTTTTGCTTTTCGATCGGCCTTGATAAAAGGAATCTTTTTCAATACATCTGTCAACAAGTCTGATTCGTCACTATAGGCCGCATCTAAACCAAGCATGGTGTTGTTGATGGGTTCAAATCCGGCATTGACCTTTTGTGTAATGGGCCGCTCTCTTAGGTTCATAATAGTACCACCTAAGTGCAAGTGTTTGTTGTATTCATAGTCAAACCGGGCTCCGATCATACTTTTTTGCTGAGCTGCAAAGAGTTGTTGGTCTTCAAACGCAATGCGAATGGGCGCTGCAGCTTCAAGTAAACTAGGGTTAATGATTTTAACTCTGCCCAGATTATAATCAACCGTATAGTCAGTATTTTCGACCAATACATTGCCCCCTTGAGTAACAACAACTGACCCTTCTGGCAAATTAAATCCACCCAAAGAAAACTCAGAAGAAACATCACTTTGGTACTGTCCTTTGATGTAAAAACGGTTTTTGTTGGGGTAATTCACTCGAGCTAAAGAGCGCGTGGTGGTGTACAATGAATCAAAAGCATATTCTTGTGCAATGGTTTGCTCCGATGCGGGAAAAGAATTTCTAAGGCCAGATCCGAAAGGTTCAAGCTTGGTGAAAATTACACGGGCACGCTCTGGCATAATGGTGATAGGTGGATTGCTTAAAAAATCAAAAACACCATCTCCGTTCGGGGTGGGTTGATTGTTCACAGTAAGCTTATCCATTCCTAAAACTTGAATGATTGACTTGTCTTTCAACGATCCTTGCGGAAGGTAGTTGATCTGCACACCTGTTTGTTGATCTAGGTACCAAACATCAAGCATGAATCCGTCTTTTTTTACCTGGTATGCATTGCCAAGAGAATAGATGTTTTTCATCATCAAATCCCACATAGGAGCTTGAAAATCAAGCTCAACACTTTTCAGCATTTTTAAAAATAAGGCTTGTTCACCTACGATTCCGTCGGTAGAGAAGTCTCCTACTTGATAGGTTCTGCCTTGATAAGTGAATTGAAAGGCGACTGCTAGGGCAAAATCAACAGGCAATTCGGTATTTAAAGAGATGTACCCTAATTGATTGTTAACTGTATAGTGTTGTCCTTCTTGAAGCATTTCTGCTTGCCCAATGGTGATGTAATCTTGCCGATCACTAAATCCTTTGGCATTCAATTGACCAACAGCACCTGCGAATCCACGTACCGTAGAATTTGAATTTGCCCAAGCATATAAGTCATTGGCCCCATTGTGTGGAATATCAGAGCCAGCATCTGCATCATTGACGAGCATTTGATTGAAAAAATGGGTCTGATCTGCCGTGCCTAAATCTTGAAAAGCAATGATGTTTCTGGTGTTGTCAAACACGTTTCTAGGGGTTTTATACACCTCAATTTTGGTAATAAAAAACTGAGAGTTGATGATTGGTGGAGTACTTACCGATTGCTCGTATCGATCTCTAAAAAAGTGATCTAAAAAGAAGTGTTTGTTGTATTCGTATTCATCAGCTTTGACTTCAAATTCTTGAACTTGAGCCCCGTTTTTAATCTCAATTTCGTTGGTTTTACCTTGTTGTTGAGAAAGAATAGTAGTTACATTGAGCTTACCAAATTTCAACCCCGTTTTAATGCCAAATAAAGTCTGTGACCCTGAAATCAAAGAGCTTTTTAAAGGCATAGAGACATTGCCCAGCTCTACTAGTTGTAGAATATCGTCTTCTTTACCCTCGTAGGTGAGTTTGGTGAGGTTTTCAAAATTAAACATCGCCTCGGTGTTAAAACTCAAGTTCAGATTCATTTTATCACCGATTGATCCTTGTAGGTTAAATTGAATTTTTTGATCAAATAAGAAATTGGTGATGCGTTGTTGATTCAACGGAATAGCTGGATTTTCTGACTTAGAGCTTTGTACACCCATAATCACTTCAACTGATCCTTGGGGTTTGATTTCAATTTTATCAGAACCAAAAATTTGATCAATAATTTCGTTATTTAAGTCAATTTGAGGCCTAAACCCGGGTTCTTCTCCTTTCTTTTCTTCGAGTTCTTCTTGTTTTTTAGCCTTCCAGAAATCTTTGTATGACTTTTCTAAATCATATTCAAGATATTCATCTAAATCCATTGAGAGGGGTGGTCGGTAATTTAAGCCCCCTACTTTTTGAGATATCTCATATTTTTTGGTTTTCGGATTGTACTCTACCTCTTGTTGAATATTAGATGGGTCACTTAAATAAAGCCCGCCGCTAGGCGTTCCACCCAAAGGAGAATAGCTCTCATCTTGAAAGTCAAAAGGCAAGTTTGTTGTAGAGTCATTTTCTTGTTGAGCCCCTACACTCAAAGCACAAAAAACAAAAAGGTATTTAATGAGCTGTTTCAGTCTACAGTTGTTTTAGAGCCTCTTTAATTAAGCCTTCTACATCAAGATCTGGGTTTTCTGAAGCTACTTTGGTAAGTACTTTACCCGCCATCATTTTATTAAATCCTAAAGCCACCAAAGCAGACAACGCTTGATCTGAATTATTATTGCCCGAAGATGCTAAATTAACGGCCCCAGAATCGATGTTTAATACTTTGTCTTTTAAGTCTAAAATAACCCTTTGAGCTGTTTTAGGCCCGATGCCTTTAATTGATTTAATCATAGAGACATTATCTGAGGCAATGGCATTGATTAACCCTTGAGGCGGAAGGGCTGAGAGCATCAAACGAGCTGTATTGGTACCGATGCCAGAAACGGTGATCAGCAATCGAAATAAATCACGCTCGCTTTTTTCTGCAAATCCATACAAAGTGTGCGCATCTTCTTTGATGGATTGATGTAAAAAAAACTTTTCAGGTTTGCTTTTAGTAATTGATTCATAGGTATTTAAAGAGATATTTACAAAATATCCAACCCCATTGGCATCAATGATGGCATGATCGGGTTTTAGCTCTATGATGTTCGCCTTTAAGTACTCGTACATGTGCTCTGACAATTAGCCAGATTAAAGGTAAGATAATTAAAAAGAACAGAATTTATAAAATCACCACTTTTTTAGAAACAACAGAAGATTCACCAAATTTACATTTAAAAATGTAGGCTCCAGGTTGAAGATAGTTATACTTTAAGCTTTTAGTTTTTCCTTCAATTATTTTTGTGTCAATCAAGCGCCCTGACATGTCATATAGATCAATGTTGATTTGTTTGGATATACTATTGGTTGGTTGATTTATTTCTAATATTCTTTCTACAGAAAGAAAATTAATAAATGCCTCAGTGTTTTGATTGAATAGATTTGACAAGGGATGATCTGGCAAATTGTATATTTTATTATAGTTGTAAAAGCATAAAAAATCTAAGCCGTTCCAATGACCATATAACTCATAGGGGTTGCCATCAGTTTTATCATGCGATTCATTGAACCTATGGTAAGCCATCCATCCTGGAGTTTCAATGCAGTTTGAGACTCCCATACATGGCCCGTCAAATGGTGCTTCATGTAATATACTATCAATTTCAGCTTGACTCACTGCACTATGCATACTTCCCCCGTTTAAAACAGCCGCCATTAAAGCGTAGAGGTGTTTGTCGGCGTTATAAGCCATTAAGCTTATTTCTGAAGTTGTTTTTTTCTCAGAGGTAATAAGCATTTTTAATGCCATATTTTTATTAAAAAACTGTTGAAATTGAAAAGAAGTTAAAAGACCCTGCCACATAGCATAACCCTGGGTAGTTGACTTAAAATTTTGGTATCCATTTATGTATTGATTACCGATAACTTTGTTAGCAGTTTCTGCCAAGATATATGATAAACCAGTTACACTACCCCCCCACTGTTCAGGAGGGCTATTACCTTGCGGATCTTTTATGTTCCAATTGTTTTCCCTAGCATGATTGATCATAGTATGCATTAACGATTTAGACCAATCAACTATACTGACACCTTGATATTCAATTTCTTGAGGTATTAATTTAATGTATGCATACAATCCTGACACTAGAGCAACAATCTGGTCTTGACTTACAAAGTTTCCATTATTAATGTCGTATCCACCACAATAACCAGCTTCTATGCATTGAAATCCATTTAATGTTGAGTCGAAGGGATTTTCAAGTAAAAACGCATATGAACTATCAGCATTTAAAAGATAATCTTCTTCAGGGTCTGATCTCAAGAAAAAACCATCAACTTCAGGAGTTACTCCATAAGGATCTTCAGCATTTAAATCAAGTCTTTCATAAGCTTTTAAGGATAAACCAATCTCATTGATGACATCAGTTAAATCTTCTTGGTAGAAATTTTTCAAATAAAATTCAGAGGCTAAAAAAAAGTAATACTCAGAAAGCCAAACTGTGCCATCACCCCATTTTAGTTTGCCTCTATAGTGGTTATTAGGAAGTGGTTGACAGTTTTTTAGATAATGGTAGCTGTTCTCACAATCTTCATCTCGGTTATGATGAGACATAGGCGTGCTCATTCCTCTCCCTTCACCTACTCTAATAAAACCAGGATGTTGAGCTGTCTGATCACCATAAAACCTTACTTTATAGTTGTTGTACTTTTCTTCTAATGTTTGTCCAAAAAAAGGGGCTAATGACAATACACAAAACGCCAAAGAGGTAATAAAACGCAGCATTTTTGAAAGATAGTTTTTAAATGTTTTTGATACAAGAAAAATTATTCAGCAAACCCACGAATGTTCCAGTTAATACTGTTGCCTGGTCGATAGGCAGTAAATGTTGTAAATTGGGTGGATTGATAAGGCAATATAAGATCACCCCCTTCTTTAGTGGGCCCTTGATCACAGCCAATGACTTGCAATTTTTCATTGTTGGTAAATCTAAAGGCGATATACAAGGTATCTAAACCATTTAGATTCACTGCTGGCTCTAGGTCATATAAATTCCAATGTTCTGCTCTACAGTTTACTAAAAGGGCGCTTAATGTATTGCCGTTTTCTAAATCTTGCATTGAACCATACACCTCGATGGTTGAGCTTACAGGTACTTCTTTGGTATACACACCTACCTTAGTTAGGTTGTCTGATAGATCAAATTCTGATGCTAAATAACGGGCTGTTACCAAAAAGGTACCAGAGTCTAGTAAAGGAGCATCAAAATTTTCACCATCATGACTCAATTGGTAAGAGTTGATTTCTTTTTTTTGACAAGAAAACAATACTGTAGTAAGAAAACAAAATGCTAAAAATCTCATAATATTATTTCTTAGCCAACTCTTCTTCTCTGAGTGTTCTTCTTAAGATCTTACCTACATTGGTTTTAGGTAATTCATCTCTAAATTCAATGAAACGAGGCTTTTTATATCCTGTAAAGTTTTCTTTACAGTAATCAGCAAGTTCTTTTTCGGTTAAAGACTTATCTGCTTTTACAATAAAGGCTTTGACCACCTCACCAGACTTATCATCAGGCTTACCAATCACAGCAGCTTCTAGTACTTTAGGATGTTTTACCAGTACATCTTCAACTTCGTTCGGAAAAACATTAAATCCTGAGACTAAGATCATGTCTTTTTTACGATCAACAATCTTATAATAACCTCTATCAATCATTTTACCGATATCACCAGTAGAAAGCCATCCATCTTTAGTTAAAACTTTAGCTGTTTCTTCTGGTTTTTGATAATATCCCTTCATGACTTGAGGGCCTTTGACTTGAATTTCTCCGACCTCTCCGTTTTTCAATACTTTACCATCTTCATCAACCACTCTAAAATCAGTTGACGGAATTGGCATACCTACAGAACCTAAAGTTCCTGATCCATCAAACGGATTGGCGCTCACTACAGGTGAGGCTTCAGTCATACCGTATCCTTCACATAAGAAACAGCCTGTAACATCTTTCCATTTTTTAGCAATGGCTTCTTGTACTGCCATTCCACCCCCTACGGTAATGCGCAAGTGAGAAAAATCAACACTCGCAAAGTCTTTGTGGTTTAACAAAGCGTTGAACAAAGTATTTACGCCAGTCATTAAAGTAATGTTGTAGTTTTTAAATTCTTTAATTACTGAACCTAAATCGCGAGCGTTGGTCACTAAGATATTATGACCACCTAAAGACATTAATGCTAGGCAATTACAAGAAAGTGCAAAAATGTGATACATGGGCAGTGGGCACAAGCAATCGTTTTGTTTGCCTTGCAAATAAGGCTCCATAATGGCCTTGATTTGAAGCATATTGGCAAGCAGGTTTCTGTTGGTCAATTCAGCGCCTTTTGAGACTCCTGTAGTTCCGCCAGTATATTGTAATAAAATGGTATCGTTTGGATTTGATTCCATTTTAGGCAAAGTATATTTTTTACCCTCATTCATGGCAGCTTTAAACTTCACCTCTCCTGGTAGGTTATAGGCTGGCACCATGCGTTTTACTTTGCGCACCATGAAATTGACGATTCCGCCCTTCAAGCCACCTAATAACTCACCAATGCTTGCAGTAATAACGTGTTTAATATCAGTTTCACCGATAATTTCTTCAAGGTTTGATGCAAAATTTTCACAAATTACGATTGCTTTAGCACCTGAATCTTTGAATTGATGTTTCATCTCGCGAGGCGTATAAAGCGGATTTGTGGCCACTACAATCAATCCAGCTTTTAAAGCACCAAACATAGCAATAGGATATTGCAATAAATTGGGCATCATAAGCGCAATACGGTCACCTTGTTTCAATCCTTGGTGGTGTAGATAACCAGCAAATTGAGTTGAGAGTTGATCAACTTCTTTAAACGTAAGGGTTTTACCCATACATGTGAATGCAGGTTGAGCAGAGAATTTTTTAAATACATCTGCAAGCATTTCAACCAAAGAATTGTATTGATCTACATCAACATTTGCAGGAATTCCTTTAGGATAGTGGGCTAGCCATGGTTTCTCTTGAGCCATAATTTTAATTTTTGAAGATTATCAAATATATAATAAATAACCAGAATATTGATCAAGTCTTTTTTTGTACATCAATAAGCTCTTTACTTTGCTTAATAAGTAAAGAGATTGTATCAACATCAATATCTTTAAAGATATCAACCTCTAAAATTTTAATGAGTTTTCTGTTCTCTTGCTTTAAATCAGGATGATTTAAAAACTTTCCTTTTGACCAGCCAATATAAGGTGTATTTGTTTTTTTATTGATCCAAAAATAACAACACATTTTACCATTATAGTAAAAGAAGGGCAAAGAGAACTTAAAGCGTTCATCAATGAGCGGGTCTTGCGCTAAGATGATTTCTCTTAAGGCGTAAAAACATTCTTTTATAGGCTCATCAAAGCTTTCGTAAAATTGCTCAAGTTTATTGAGCAATGCTGAATTTTTTAAATACAGTAGATTGATCAGAATAGAGCTTTAACACATAGGTCGCTTGGGCTAAACTTTGTGTGTTAATCTGAATATTTGAAAGCTTATTCACGCGCTCTTTTTGAATCACTTTACCACTTAAATCTTGAATTTCATAGCCAGAAATCAAGCCACTTGAGGTAACGTAAATCACATCAATTGCCGGATTAGGAAATACCTTAACATCTTGCTCTACTACATTTGAAATAGAAGTTGCATAAGGTACTGCTTGAAAGTAAAATCCTTCAATAGAACCGTACTGACCACCTTGCTTAATGATTGCATCATCTAAAGTGACAGTATACGAACCTTGACCTTCGTTGCAGCATATTCCATCACCATAAGAATCAGTAATGATAAAGCTGTAACATGCATTTTCATCATTCAATTCAATAAGTTGATCGTGAGAAGTTCCTGTTGTTCCGTCTTGGTAAGGTCCGCCACTAGCAAGAGAGACTCCAGAGGTTTGGTTGATTAATTCCCACTCAATTTCTGAACCATAATTATCAGTTACAATTTCAATTAATAAGTTGCCAGGTCCGTAAGCTACAGGAGTAGAAGAAGTCACTTCAATAGAAAAAGAAGCATTGTTCAGCTCAGTATTTTCAATGCCATTTATTTCATCAACAGTAAGAGTAATAACATTATTGCCTGTTTCAAGTGGAATAGAAGGCACTGTATAGGTACCTGCCCCAGTTTCTAAATTGGCAGACTGTATGATGTAAGAGCCATTTGAATTGCCGTTTACATCATAAGAAATTTTAATACTGCTCGCTTGATCAGCACTGCTGTTAAACAACTGAACTGTCGGATTAATATAAGCATCACAAGTACCAATATTGGTTCCGCTTTCAGCTGCAATAATAGAGGTCATTGCTCCCGTGGCAGAAGAAGTAAAATTAATTGATGCATACTCACCAGTATAAATATTTCTGCTGTCATCAGAAACAAAGACAACAATCTCTAAATCTGACATCACTGTTTTGATGTTGTGAAAATTCTCAGGAATGGTGTATGTGTAGGTTCTTTGAACAAGTGTAGATGCTGAAATAGTATCAATATCATCACCATAGTTTCCTGTTAAAGCATAACGAAACATGTGATTATGAATGTAATCTCCTTGAGGAGTCAATTGGCTTGGGTTGTACTGAGACCCAGTTTGAGGACCTTTCACATTATTTTGTAAAATAAATACATGTAATTTGTCATTTAGTCCAATTCCGTTTGATGTGTAATAAGCCTCAACATTTACAGTAAGTTCTCCTGTTGCAACATCAAGGTCTGCCATTGCTGCAACATTTACAGGTGAGGGTTGATTCATCACTGAATCTGCAACTGCCACCCAATATTGTCTTGACATAGCCTCTCTGCCATTACCATTATGATCTATTCTATTGATTGCTCCGGCAGGATATCCGTCAGGGTCAAGTAAATTATTGATGTAATTTCCTGTTGGAGTTCTGTAATCAGGATCGTTGTTTTGTGGAATTGCATAAGAACCTGCATGTACATTTACAAGCACAACTTTACCAGGGTTATTCGCTTTAAGTTCACTTGCACGTTTGTGACCGTCTGGACAAAAAGTGCAATACATTCCTGTAAGCTCTTCTAAAACAACATTTTGGTTAGAAGGAGTGGTGCTTACAAAGTTTTGAGCAAAGCAAGAAAAGCTAACAATTACAAGTAAGATTGTGATGGATGATAATTTTTTCATTTCGAGTGTTTTTATGCACCCAAATCTACTTTATTACCAGCAATATAACAAACTCATTTACTTGATAATCAGGCGCTCACTGATTAGAAGTTGATTGTTTTGCTCAAGCGAGTAAAAATAAAGCCCCGCCTCAAGGGTTGATAGATCAACTATGTGTCCTGATTTAAAGAAATGCAGAGGCCTTTTATACACAACTTCTCCCAGCATATTGTTGATAATCAAAAAGGCATTTTCTTGGCTGATATTATTGAAACGTAAAGAGGGTTGCCTATCTTCTGAAGGATTCGGAAACAACGTAAAATTTGCATCTTCAGACAGCGTTAAATCTGAAGAAGTCGGCTCAGCTGTAAACACGATATTTACAGAAAGAGAGTCGTTGGGATTATTTTCATCATACAGCACATATCTATATGAAGCTGTAGAAGCATTATTCATAGCAACATAATAAGCGGTCAATAAGTGAGCAGATTGATTGGTAAGTTCAACAGCAAATTGATCTTCCCAAACAACAGAAGTGCCAGCAGGTTTTAGAGTATAACAATTTGACCAACAAAAATAATCACCCGTACCAGATGGCGCATCAACCTCATAGCGTACCATTTTAATCTGTTTGGCTTGAGCAGAATTTGTCGAGGCATAAAAATCTTGTTTGATATACGAACTAGATGCATCTCCACTTACATATACGGTTTGATCGTTATTTACCAAAGCACCATTGTACTCTAAAAGTATACTTTGAGCATCAAGGCTAACATTGAACAACAAAGCAGTCACAAATAATAAGCATCTATTCATATCTAATAATTGGTTTATGATCTAATAAAATACGTAATTTTACTGTGCTATGCAAGAAAAAGTTTCGGTATAGTTTTTGTTTTTAAGTTAGATATGAAATCATTTTTCTTTTTTTCTTTTCTTTTTTTGGGTGGAGTTGCTTTCGCTCAAAACCAAGAAATTGCCTCAGCAGACATTTACACCATCCACTCAAAACATTTCAACACTGATAGCATTCAAAATGATGGCCATCCGATAATTTTAAGCTTTTGGGCTACTTGGTGTAAGCCTTGCATCAAAGAGTTGAATAACATTGCTGAGGTCTATGAAGAGTGGAGGGAAGAGACGAAAGTAAAATTAGTAGCCATCTCGATTGATGATTCAAGAAACTTGCAAAAACTAGCGCCTATGCTTGAGAGCTTAGATTGGCCTTATGAGGTATACAGCGATCAAAATTCAGACTTTAGAAGGGCGATGAATGTGAATACCGTACCCCATACGTTTTTAATTGATCAAAATCGTAATGTTGTTTGGCAACATCAAGGTTATACAGAAGGAGCTGAAGATATATTATACGAACAATTACTAAATCTTATAGACCAGTAGATTAAACGCGGTCTAATTCAAAATAGATAAATACTTTATAATCGTTTGGTTGAGTCAAATTAAACTCAGGAATTTGATTGTTGTTTAATTCTTGAAAGTGCTCTAGGCTAATGTAGGCCTTCATACCAGAATTAGTGACTTCTGTAATGGTAAATACTGCGAAATAATTAGGGTCTAAATGCTTAGCAAATACTTTAAACATAGTGTATTCAACAGGTTTACCAATTAACTGGTATTTCTTTTTATTCAAATTTAAAGAACATTCGTTATCTAAGAACTTTACTTTTTGAGTTACAAAATCTTGAATTTGATTGTATTTAATCTGTACATCAAATTCATTGGCATGAGCATTTACATCATTGAATTTTATGCTTTGTAAAAGATCAAAAATTTGGCAATTATTAGGAGCGCCTGCACACTGATTTTGGTTTACAGAACTTGAGTGAAACAACTGACCATCATCGGCATTGAAAAATTGGTATTCTATATTAGAAACTTGCCATTCAGAGTCTTGAAAAATTGAGAGGTCTTGAGTACTTAAACAAGTTTGTGGCTCTGATGAGTTGTTAGACTGTTTCTTTTTACAAGAAAAGGCAAAACAAAATAAAGTTGCCGTAAAAATCAATAGAGTATTTGTGAGGCTTGTTTTCATAATCTTCATTTAATTGTGTGAAGATCTTTAAAATAGTAGCGCGTGTCAAGTTTTTATTTTTCAGTTTCTTACCTTAGTGTTGAAAAACCATGTTAATGCGTTATTTACTGATTTTATTTACGCCCTTATTTGTGTTTGCTCAAAGCGAGGGATCACTGCACGGAAACGTACAAATAGACGCCCAATATTATGCTAAAGACACAGCAATTGGAGCTGTAGTTCCTAAAGAGAAATTGGCATCAAACAGCTTTGTGAATCTAATTTACAATAAAGGGGTGTTTACTGGTGGATTGCGTTATGAGGCATACTTACCTGCTTTGCAAGGATTTGACCAACGCTATTCAGGCAACCAGATAGCTTATCGGTTTGCGCAAGTAAAACTTGAAGACTTAACCTTTAAATTGGGTAATTTTTATGAGCAATTTGGCAGTGGAATTTTATTAAGAACCTATGAAGAGAGGGGACTTGGTTATGACAATGCTTTTGATGGAGCCTCAATCGCGTACAGGCCTAACAAGTCGATTCAGATTAAAGGGTTGATTGGTAAACAAAGAAAGTATTTTGTTAAAAGTGTAGGAACCGTGCGGGGTTTAGATATAGAATACGACCTTACTCAAAGCCTAGACTCCTTATTGGGTGCTCAGCAGTTGAGGTTAGGCGCAAGTTTTGTAAGCAAATACCAGGTTGATAATAATTCGACTTATAACCTACCAGAAAATGTGGGCTCTTATGCCTTAAGAGCTGATCTTTCAGGCAAGAAATATCGCTTATTTTCTGAGTTTGCTTATAAAATGAATGATCCTTCTGCAAACAATGAATTTATTTTTAAAAGTGGAAATGCTTTAATCACCCAATTCTCTTATTTTCAAAAAGGATTGGGGTTTTCACTAGATTTTAAGCGGGTCGATAATATGAGTTTTCGCTCAGAGCGAGAAGCGGTGTTGGCTGATGTGTTGATCAATTATTCACCTTCTTTTACCCGTCAACACACCTATAACTTATTGGCCACGCTTTACCCTTACGCCACTCAATTGAACGGAGAGATAGGGGGGCAAGCAGAATTGAACTATAAGTTTAAAAAGAATACTGCTTTGGGTGGAAAATACGGCACCACTGTACTTCTAAACTTCTCGACCTACTATGACATTGAGCGTAGAGCATTAAATGATTTAACCACTTCTAGACAAGGCTATGAAAGTTCATTTTTTAATGTAGGCGAGCACTATTTTTCTGATTTCAACATTCAAATCACTAAAAAGCTGAGTAAAAAAGTAAAAGGACTACTTACCTATGCCAATCTACATTACAATAAAGATGTCTTAGAAGGAAAGTCGGGCTACGGCATTGTCAAGTCTCATATTGGTGTGATAGAAGCCACTTATAAGATTAAGCCCAAACACGCCATCAGAACAGAACTGCAAGGCTTATTTACCGAACAAGACCAAGGAGACTGGGCGACTTTATTGGTTGAATACACCATAGCTCCTCACTGGTTTTTTGCTTTGATGGATCAATACAATTATGGCAATAAAGATGTAGATAAACGTCAACACTATTATGTAGGATCTTTTGGATATTCAAAAGACACTTATCGATTTTTATTGAGTTATGGCCGTCAACGTGCGGGTATTTTTTGTGTGGGGGGAGTATGCAGAAATGTGCCTGCTGCCAATGGTTTAACCCTCACCTTTATGAGCAATTTTTAAGATAGAAACTATGCGTATACTCACTCTGATCACTCTTGTTTTAATAAGTCTTTCTTCTTGTGATAAAATTGAAGAGCCTTTTGAAACGATTCCTACTATCATTGATTCAAATTTGGTGTGGACGGATTCTAATACATTTAACCAACCATTTTCAGGCACAAAAATGGTGTTGATTGAAGAATTCACTGGGCATACCTGTCAACAATGCCCAGCTGCAAATCTTATTTTAGAGGCTATTTTAGATCAACATACAGATAAGGTGATTTCAACGTCTATTCACGCGGGTTTTTTTGCTTGGACTGAAAACAATGCAGATGGTTCTTATTCTACAGACTTCACTACTGGTCCGGGTGATGATTTACACGCCTTTTACGGAGTAACGACAAACCCCATTGCCCTTGTGAATCGTAAAACCTATAACGGAGATTTATTGATCAACTCTGCCAATTGGAACCCCGCTGTAAACAGTTTATTGAATCAGCCTTCAGATCTTGACTTAAACCTTTTCTCGCGTTATTCAAGTGATTCTTTAAAAGGACAATTGCACGTACAGGTGTTGTATAACAATCAAATTTCTACTAATGTAAACGTCCAAGGATTTATTACTGAAGATCAAGTAATAGATTGGCAAAAAGATGGTGCTAACTCTGTTGACAATTACGAGCACAACCATGTATTTAGAGATGCTATTTTGGGCACTTGGGGCCAATCAATTTCTGCTACAGATTCAACTTACCAGTTCAATTTTGAAGTACCCTCAAGTATAGTTGATGTGAAAAACTGCAAAATTGTAGTAGTGGCCTATGATGCTTCTAATAATGAGGTGTTACAGGCAAATAGTATTAAAGTTACTTTTTAACACCAGACTTGGGCCTTGGGATAGTTTTTTGATTCCGTAAAACTAAAGTTTTAATGTCTTTAAAAAACTACCTCAAGGCCCAAGGCCTGCCTAAAACTATTTTTTCTTGTAAAGCGGCACAGTAGAACAAGCCTCCCCAAACATTAAACTCTTTACTACAGGCCTTAACTTTTCGGTAAGCTTTACATAAGCTTGAGTTGGAATATGAAATTCAGAACAACCTTTAATAATCACCCTTTGATCTTTATAATCATCTAGGTTAAGCGATTCAATCATTTGCTCAAAAATGGCTACCTCTAAGTCTTGGGCATTTCCAAACACCACCTTTTTACTAACTCCTTCAAGGGTGCTTGCCAATAACATATAAGCCCAAGTAGGCACAATAGCCTCAGATGAACAGTAAATATGTACAAAAGTACCTTTAAAATCATCAAGATTCAATTCTTTAATTTGAGCTCTGAAATCTTTTTCTTTTAGTACCAATTCTTGAAAAAGGTATTTTTTTATATCTAATTCAACACGCTTGTT
>JAHDHZ010000036.1:0-13888 GCA_020631045.1 Flavobacteriales bacterium
CATCGTTATCACAATCAGCATTCGGATCAGATAAACTACATGCAGGTGCACAGCTCCCTGAAGGATTTGCTGGTGTAGATTGATCACAATTCGGATCTGAAGTCACTCCTGAAGGATCATTCACTGTATTGGGATCATCATTACCTGTCGTTTCTTCACAATCAGTGTATCCATCATTATCAGTATCTGTTGATGGATTGCCATTGTAATCACAGGCGTTGTTAGGATCTGTTCCGTCAGCTAATTCCTGGCAATCGGGTACTGGATCGCCATCTGTATTAACTGTTGTTGTAATGGTTATAGAAGCATCTAAAGGATCACAATCGACTCCGTTTAACACTCCATCTAAATCACAATCAGCTAAGGCATCATTCACATCGCATACAAAACACGCCAAAGCATCATTTGAATCTACATATGCAGAATCTGGAGTTGTATATCCATCAAATACATTTGAACCTGTAACTAAACCAACTGCGTCAACAACAGTAGGTGTTGTACCTAAATAGCCATCAGCATCAGGGTCAGTAAAGCCTGCTTCAACAACATCGTTACAACCATCACCATCTGAATCTAAGTCTACATAATCAGGATTGCCATCATTGTCTGTATCTACAGACTCACAACCAGAAATAATCAACTCAATGGCATCAAAACCAGCTCCAACAGGCCCTGCTTGAGTCATTTCAATTGAAATTGATGAGACTACATCATTAATTTGTAATGAACCTGCAGCAGATCCGTTGTCATCTGATGAACTTTGCCATTCGCCATCAATAGATGAGGTATTGTTTGAAGAAACTCCTACACCTCCATCTTGAACAGTAGTGGCTGTTGCTATGAAATCTTCAGTACCAGCTAGTCTTGTCCAGGTTAAGCCATTTTGTAATTCTAATACTTGTGAGTTTTGTATGCCACCTGTAGAAAACCCTCCGATTCGGTCAAAATGTAAAATTGGTCGATCAACCAGCATTGGATTGCCTAAAGCATTTTCAAAAGTGATGTCTAAAGTCACAGGTGTATCCCAACTGTAAGTACCCAACAATGAAACAGAGTCTGTTAAAGGCACAGACCAATACATGCCAGCAGTATCATTAAATAATCCGTTTCTAAATAAAGAATCTGCAGAGGTATTTACCTTAACAATGATTCCGTTACCAAAATCATAACTTGCTTCATTGCTTGCAAAAGACCATGTTTTTGTTTCTTGACCTAAACACTGACCCTCAACAGTATCTAAAATGCCATCATTGTCATCGTCTAAATCTTCGTAATCACAGATTAAGTCATTATCAAAATCAGCTACACAAGGAGGAGTTGTACAAATATCAGTAACCACATAAATTACCGTATCACACAAAGAAGGTATGCCATCATCACATACAACCATAAACAATGTATCTCTAGCCTGATAAGTATTTGAATTAACCGTCCAGGTAAAACATGTATCATTGTCTCCTAAACCAGAAAAACTAAATTGAGTTGGATTTGATGCTGTATACACATCAACAATATCTAAGGCATCACCATCTGGATCGTTGATGTGAGAAACGGGCATGCAAAATGTACTAGATGAACCTGCACAAACACTAGACCCATAAACAAAGGTCAATCCAGTATACACTGGAGGGTTATTTGGAGTACCACAACCATTTGA
Source organism: Flavobacteriales bacterium (assembly GCA_020631045.1). Classification (GTDB taxonomy): domain Bacteria; phylum Bacteroidota; class Bacteroidia; order Flavobacteriales_G; family JALEGO01; genus JAHDHZ01. The sequence goes on from JAHDHZ010000036.1 coordinate 1,658, forward strand.
AGTACTATCTAAAAAGTCTGCTGCAGGATTGGTATAACCATCAAGCACACTTGTACCTGTAACCAAACCATCAATAGAAACAATTGTAGGTGTTGTTCCTAAAATTCCATCACCGTTTTGATCTGAAAAACCAGCTTCAATCACGTCATTACATCCATCACCATCAGAATCTAAATCCATAGAGTTAGGAAACCCATCACCATCTAAATCACAATTTGATAAAGCGAAAATATTGTATCCAATAAAATCACCACTAGAAATATTGATAGCATTAATGCTTAAGCTAGACACTAAGTCAGTTGTTTGACCTACTAAAACTCCGTGATATCTTGGCAATGTGCCAGTTGTAGGTCTAGTAACTAAGCCTGTGGTAGAATTGTAATCTAACACATCATTGCCAACTCTTTCTTGCATAGAAAAATCTTCTGTACTTGCAGCTCCTGTTATACTGAATGTAACCTGTGGATTACCTCGATCTAAATCTTGAATATAAAATGCAATTTCATTAGCAGGCACCGCAGGTGTAAATGTCAATGTTAAATCATGGTCTGAGCTTGCATTCATCAACCAACGATTTGATGCACTTGTACTGACGGTATCTCCATTATAAGAAAAGAGTTCAAAATTATGGGCAGCACTTGGCTCAAAAGTAATTGTGTTTAAACTAACCGAAACAGTACTTGAGCTTGCACCTAACCAAGAAAAACTATCATTGTGATCTGCAATGTTTGAATATGCCGAATCTATTTGACATTCTAGTGAATCTAAAATACCATCATTGTCGTCATCTAAATCATCTTGGTCACAAACAAAATCATTGTCAAAATCATTTGCACATACAGCCCCACAAACAGATGCAGTAGCATCTAAAAACGCAGTTCCAGGATTGGTATATCCAGAACTGACATTGGTTTGAATGACTTGCCCCTGGGCATTTACAACAGTCGGAAGATCTCCCAAAACGCCATCATTGTTTTGATCATTAAAACCAGCTTCTGTAGCATCATTACAATTATCACCATCAGAATCTAGATCATAGCAATTTGCCAATCCATCTTCGTCAAGGTCAATCAAATACTGAGCAGAAAAAGCAATCCACTCTTTAAAAGACTCACCATTTGTAAGGTGAAATCCTTCTACCGGCATTTTATTACCAATACCAGTTGTAGAACTAGCTGCTAAAGGTACTCTTTTGGTCACTGTCACACTTTGAGCTCCAACTGGAAACTCAACATACCACTCTGCAGATGTATTGTTAATCGCATAGATCAATAAACTGTCTCCGTTGCCCACTGCTCCTATCGTATCTAAACCAGCTATTTGACGTTCATTTAAATCAAAGGTTCCTGAAGGAGTATATCTATACATTGAAATATTCGGAGTAGAAACATCATAATAATAAGCAGTTCCTGTACCTCCAGTCCAAGAAAAAGTATAATAAGATCCTTCATTATTTCCGGACGCAAGCACCGGAACAAATACTCTAGGCTTCACCAAGACAGAATCAGGAACATTGCTAAATGTAATGGTATAAGAAAATTCATCTGGCTGAACAAGTTCATCACGTTCGTGTTCTACTATAATACCCTGAGCATCATCAATGTACGATTCAGAAGCATATCCAAGCATATTGTTTTGAGCAATTGAATAAGTAGCACCTGATATTCCGGTAAGGATACCCGTAGCGTTACCATCTAAATTTACATTTATAAATGTGCACTCGTCTGTGTCTAAAATTCCATCATTGTCGTCATCTAAATCTATATCATCATCAACACCGTCATTATCAAAATCGTTATTTAATGGCACAATTTGACAAGCAGCGCAGGCCGGAAACAAAGGATCTTGTGCATCTCCATTAATATCCCAATTATATGTATTGATTAGATCAGTTCTTGCAGCTTGTCCGTTACAATACAATAAACCACTTGCATCAAATTTAATTCCTGTATCAGGCATTTGCGCAACCCAGCCAGTTAATAAGCTATCATAATTACAAACTGAAAGACCAGATCCGTTTAAAAATCCTTGAAATGCAAAAGCAAAACTAGTTCCTGTAATGTCCCATGCTGCCAAATTCTGGTCAAAAGCTGAAGCATTTTCAAACACGTATTGAAAACTCACTATAGAAGAAGTATTCCAAGAAGATATATCTTGATTAAAGCTTGAAGCACCTCTAAACAACTCGCCAATACTAGTAACTGTATTTGGCAACACCCAACTTGATAGGTCTTGATTGAAGCTTGTTGCTTCTCTAAACATTCCAGAAATGCTATTGGCTGCAGACAAATCCCAAGTAGTAATATTACCATTAAAGCTAGAGGCTTGATAAAACATGTAACTAAAACTATTGATGCTTGAAACATCCCAGTTACTTAAATCACCGTCAAATAAAGGGCATTTAGCAAAAGCCCTACTGATTGAATTTGAAATGATTCCTAAAACAGGTGCATTTACAGCATTGTACGTTAAATTTGAGCACCCTTCAAAACCATCGCTTATATTAATAGGCTGATCTGACCATTGCTCAATAGTGAGTATCTTATCTTTATCTCCTTGGTCATCCATACTTATATTTTGTAAGCCCACTATACTTATCTCATATATCCCAGGATTGGGGAAATCAATCGTAAATTCTGTATCTGTTGTAGAAATAACAGTATCTCCAAAATTTGAAGGGTTTCCTTGCTCTACCCAATCTACTGTACATGATATTGTTAAAGCTACTGGTGATGTTCTAATTGTTATTTGATCATTATTAGAAGTTCCCGGATTATTCGTATTCCATGTTGTTACAAAAGGTGTCTGCCCAAAAACCTCAGTAAAACTTAAAAATACCAGTAAAGCAAAGCATAAAAATCTATACATCATTGTTGTGTTTTTCGAAAGATACATTTTTTATTAATTCTATTATTTATATAGATAGATATAACCCGAACGAGGATCGCTGCCATCGCCCAAATCTAAAACATAAAAATACGTTCCTATAGGTAAGTAATCTTGCTCACCTACTACATCTACATTTGCAATTCCGTTCCAATCATTATTATAAGGTGAAGCCTCGTACACAATGTTGCCCCATCTGTTGTAAATATATATGATGTTGTTTGGATAGCGCCCTAATCCTTTAATGTAGAATACATCATTTTCTGCATCTGAATTTGGTGTAAACACTTGAGGAATAAATAACTCTTGGCAAGCGTCAGGATCTCTGAAATCTAAGATGCCATCATTGTCACAATCATCTGGAATACTATCGTTATTTGCATCCCATTCATCGATGTCTAAAATTCCGTCATCATCAGAATCTAAGTCTAAATAATCAGGATCTCCATCACCATCAGTATCGACAATAATTGGATTACAAACATCTGTTAAATCCCCTAAGATTTCAAAGCTATCGGGAATACCATCACCATCAGAATCTAAATCAAGGTAATTAGGCATAAAATCACCATCCATGTCGGTAAATCCATCCAAATTATCGATTAATCCATCTCCATCTAAATCTTGTGGCGAGATGAAAATCACAATATAAGTGGTATCACATGCTTGAGCATCACATACACGGTAATGTACTGTATCATTTTCACACCCTGTTGTATTGGTCGGAAAATACAAGACCTCACTACCGCCCTGTACCACTGCAATACCTTGTGAAGGGGCAGGTGGTATGATTTCTATCCAAATGCTGTCTCCATCAATATCAAAATCATTTGCAATGGCATCAATCGTAATAGGAGTAGGCCCTGAAGCAGTTGCTGTGTCAATGTTTCCTATGGGTGGATTGTTTAAATTAGAAACATTGATAATGACTTGAGCAGTATCACAAAGTGAAGGCGATGCATTATCACACATCACATAACACAATGTATCAACTCCTACAAAACCATTATTCGGCGTGTAAAGAATGTCTACTCCTTGAACAGAAGCTGTTCCGTTTAAAGGCAAACACAACAATGCAATGGTGTAAGGGTCTCCATCTGGCTCAACATCGTTTGAGGTGACCTGAATAAGTGAAACAGTGTCTGAAGGTACAGTTATTTGCTCATCGTTCGCAATGGGTGCATCATTTTGACCAATCACATGCACAAACAAGGTATCGTTTACACAAGCTACCGGGATTGCATTGTCACATACAATGTAAATGACCATGTCGTCTCCACTAAATCCACTGAGTGGAGTGTATGTCACAGAACCATCAGGATTCACTAAAATTGAAGCTCCATTAGTTGAATAATGACCACTTGCAGTAATAGATGAGCCTTCAGGATCAGTATTGTTTGCAGTTAAAATGACAGAAGTGAAAACAGTATTTTCAGCAGTTGTATCATATTCATTACCATTATTGGGAGGCAAGTTGTTGTTTGGAGCAACAACTGTCACAAATAAAGTGTCTTGAGCACAATTGGGTGGAGTTTGATCATCACAGGTTAAATACGCCACAGTGTCAATGCCTACAAAACTATTGGCAGGGGTGTAAGTAGCTGTACCATTATTATTCACAACAACAGATCCACCACTACTAGAGGTAAAACTACCTGCACTCAAAGGATCACCATCTGGATCAGTATTGTTAGCAGTCAAATCAACAGTGGTTACTGGAGTATTTACATTAGTTGTTGCAAATTCATTGCCGTTAGAAGGGGCTGCATTTGGGCTACAAGCACTGCTTACAGCACTGTCTACATAATAGATTGCAGGAGTTGTGTATGCAGAGGTAACATTGGTGCCAATCACCAAACCATTGCTATCAACAAGTACAGGAGCAATTCCTGGAAATCCATCATTATCAGGATCGTCAAAACCAGCTTCTAAAACATCATTACAACCATCTCCATCAGAATCTAAATCATAGCAATTGTCTAAATTATCACCATCAGAATCAGCATCAAAGCAACCTGATCTCAACAAAAACACAGGTGCTAAAGCTGGAGATAACCCATCATAGAAATTGGCCTCAATTCTTGAAACGGCAAATCCAAAACAAAATGTAATGGTATTAGAAGTATCTAAATGGTCTTGAATTTGATTGTTGTTTACTGTATAAACTTCAGCAGAATGTGTTGCATCTACATCGGCTAAAATTCCTACACCTGCTTGACAAACATTTGTACTTACATCAGACACTAGGTTACCAGCGGCATCATAAACATCTAATGAAACTTGTTCTAAAAGATCCATGTCACCAATAATAAACTCTGCATTTGTAATGGGCGGATAAAAATTATATGTCAAAGGGGTATTGTAAGACAAAGGATAAGGCAACTGTATGCCCCCATTTGAATTCACAAATGAAATTGAGTTAGGTGCAACTTGAGTATTTACAATACCTCCACCAGGTAAAATAAGTGTGTTTTCAACTGAAGAATAAGTCATTCTAAATTCTTCAAAACATGCATCTGCACATTCTATAGAATCTAAAATTCCGTCATTATCATCGTCTAAATCGATATCATCACATATTCCATCGTCATCAAAATCTGGGCAAGGTCCGCTCACACAAGCAGCTGTGTCACTCTCATCAATTACTGCTGCTAAAGGAGTTGAATAACCATCAACTACACTGCTTTGATTAACCATACCATTGCCGTTGACTGAAGTAGGTAAATCTCCCAGAATTCCATCTGCATTTTGATCGGTAAATCCAGCTTCAAGAACATCATTACAGCCATCATTATCAGAATCTAAATCAAGATAATCTGGCGTTCCGTCATTATCAGTATCTCTAGATGAACAGGTTTGCAAAATAAATTCCATACGATCAAAGCCAGCTCCGCTAGGGCCAACTTGCTGCATATCAAGGGTAAACTGAGATAAAATTCCATTGATTCTCAAAGATCCTGCAGCTGTTCCATCAGCATCATTTAAAGTACTTTCACTATTGGTAGCTGTTGCCGATTGCCCAGCACCAGAATCTATTACTGTAGTAGTAGTCGCATAAAAATCATTGGTGCCTGCCAACTTTGTCCAAGTTAAGCCTTGACCAGGTCTAATCTCAATGCGTTGAGAGTTTTGTGTAGGTCCTGAAGTAGCAGCTCCACCCAAACGATCAATATGCAAAATAGGGTCTTCAACTAAAACAGGTTGCCCTAGAGCATTTTCAAAAGCAAATGTAATTGAAGGGTCATTCCAGCTAAAATCACCTACCAAAGATTGTGCTCCAGCAAAAGCTCCATTCCAAAAACCAACCCCTGATGCATTAAAAGCTTCGGGACCAAAATTAGCAGGTTCACTTACCGTTGCGCGCACAACCAATCCTGATAAGTAGGTAAAAGTTGCCTGAGAATCATTTACAATTACCCAAGTATTACTGGCTTGTTGAGCATTACAAAAACCTTCATCTGTATCATAAATTCCATCGTTATCATCATCTAAATCTCTTTGATCACAGATTTGATCGTTGTCATTATCTACAGCGCAGGTATTGTTGCTTGTGCAAATATTAGAAAAGATGTAAAGTGCTGTGTCGCAAAGTGAAGGAGATCCATCATCGCACATTACTATGAAAACCGTATCTCTTTGGCTATAACTCCCTGCTTTTAGAGACATGTTAAAACAGGTATCGCCATTAGCAAGACCCGAAAATTCAAACTGTGAAGGATTAGAAGCAGTAAAAGCATTGGTGATATCTATGTTGTCTCCGTCAGGATCCATGATATGAGAAGGTGGCATGCAGAACTTTTGATAATGTCCAGCGCAAACCGGTTGTGTGAACCCCCAATTTAGACCAGTATAAACAGGTGGATTGTTTGTAGCTGGAGTTGGCGTTGAACAAGAAGCACAATTTGGATAAAGTGCATCTTGCACATCTCCAGTAAAGGTCCATGAATCATTTGTAATCAAATCATTTCTAGCATTTGTTGCATTACAATAGGTTAAACCAGTTGATATAATGTTCATATTAGACTGAACATTTTGAGCAGCCCATCCAACCAAAGTAGAATCATAATTACAAGTAGAAAAACCGGATCCATCAAAAAACCCTTCAAATTCGGTCACATCTTCTACATCCCAATCTCCAAGGTTTTGATCAAATGAAGATGCCCCAAAAAACATACGCTTCATACCAGAACAGTTCGAAAGATTCCACCCACTAATGTCTTGATTAAAAGAAGATGCATTGTAAAACATTTGATTGCAAGTTGTGGCAGAACTCATATTCCAACAAGAAAGATCTCCATTAAAAGCAGTAGCCCCTTCAAACATTTGAAGAAATAAGCTTCCATTTGAAGTATTCCAATTACATAAGTTTTGATTGAAGCTAGTAGCTCCCCAAAATGCTTGACTAAACCAGCTTACTGAGGCTGTATTCCAAGAAGAAATGTCTTGATTAAAAGTAGTACAGTTAGCAAATATTCCGACAATGTTTGATGCACTTGACATGTTCCAATTGGTTACATTTCCATTGAAATTTGAGCAATTGCCAAAGGTAAACTGAAAGGTTTGCACATTTGACACATTCCAATTACTCAAATCAGCATTAAAGTTTTCACAACCATAAAATGCATTTGCTAAATTAACCACACCTGATAAATCTGGTGCATCAGAAGCATTGTATACTAAGTTTTCACAACCATGATAGGCACCACTTAAATTGGTCCAAGCAATGTTGCCCCACTGCTCAATAGAAAGTAATTTTAACTTATCACCTGTGTTGTTAAATCTTATGTACTGAGGAGATCCTGTAATACTTACTTGATAGGTTCCCGCAGAAGGAAAAGTAATTGTTTCAGATGCCATAGCAGAACCTGATCCATTGTTGGCCGCATTGCCAACTTCTTCCCAAGCATAATTGTAATTTACCCCTACTAAAGTACCGATGGGTATTGTGATTTGGTTGTTGTTTGAAGATCCGGTGTTATCTGTCTTCCATCTTGTGATGAATGCTTGTGCAAAAAATTGCGAAGCAAAAACAGTAAGTAAAAGCGTAAAAATCTTGTTCATACTCTGTTAGATAGATTAATCCATCATGCAAGTTAAACATATTTTTCACTTGAGAAGCACGGTTATTTTACTTTTTATGTAAGCAGCATCGTTTTGTTAGTCAGCAGTTTATTATTTTTGGTGAAAATAAATTTTAGAATGGGAAGAGCATTTGAATTTAGAAAAGAGCGTAAAATGAAACGTTGGTCAAAAATGGCCAAGCAATTTACGCGTATAGGAAAAGATATCGTCATTGCTGTAAAAGAAGGCGGTGCAGACCCTGAGACCAATGCCAAACTAAGAGCAGTGATTCAAAACGCTAAGGCAATAAACATGCCCAAAGAAAACGTTGAGCGTGCCATTAAAAAGGCCTCAGATAAAGATACCGCTAATTACAAAGAAGTGATTTTTGAAGGATATGCTCCGCACGGCATTGCTGTATTGATTGAAGCGGCTACTGATAACAACAACAGAAGCGTTGCAAATGTGCGTAGTTATTTTAATAAGTGTAACGGTTCTCTAGGCACACAAGGATCAGTTGAATTTATGTTTGAGCGCAAATGCCATTTTAAAATCGCAAAAGCCGAGCATGACATAGAAGCATTAGAATTTGATTTGATTGATTTTGGAGCTGAAGAAGTATTTTTAGAAGAAGAGCATATATTAATATATGCCAGCTTTGAAAATTTCGGGTCTCTGCAAAAAGCGCTAGAAGAAAAACAAATTGAAATTATTGAGTCAGGATTTGAGCGTATTCCGACCACCACTAAATCATTGCCAGAAGAGCAAGTAAGTGAAGTTGAAAAACTGCTTGAAAAGCTTGAAGATGACGACGATGTGCAAAACGTATATCACACAATGGTCTAATGGTTTCTTTTAGACATTTTTTAAGTTTTTGTTTTGTGCTTTGCTCTTTTTTTGGGTGGAGTCAGACCTTGCGTGAAGTTCTTCGCGTAGATGGTCGTGTAAAAGGCATGAATGGAAAACTTGAAAACGTGCGTGTAGCACTTTTATATGATGGAGATGTCGTGCAAGAGCAACGCACTAAATCAAACGGAAGATTCGCATTTAAAATTCCATTGCAGAAAGACTATATGATGGTCTTTTCAAAAGAGGGCTATCGAAGTAAATATGTCGATATTATTGCAAGTAATATACCTGAAGCTGATGCTGCTTATGGCTATGAATTTGGAGGATTTGAAGTGCCTTTGTTTAAAAACACCCAAGGCATTAACGATGAAGTACTCGACAAACCAGTAGCTGAAATTATTTATGATTTAGAGCAATATAAATTTGTGTTTAACCGCAAGCATTTTGAACAAATTGCAGATGCCAAAGAAGAACTTGAAAAAGAGTTGAAAGAATTGTCAGAAAACCAAAAGAAACTGGAAGAAAAACAAGCCTTAGCTTTAGCAAAAGAACAAGAAGAAATCAGAGCTTTAGAGCAAGAAAAGTTAAAAGCTGTTGAGCGGATGCGTCAAAAAAATATGCAACCCACCAGTAACCCTGAGGTCATAGCGCTTAACACTTCTTTGAATAACAAAAAACAATTAGATGAGCTTGCTCAAAAAGCCAAAGAGATTAAAGAAGAACCCTATCTCAACACTGTAGAAAAACCCAAAGAAACTCCAATAGAAAAACGGGTTGTAAAGCCAGTGCCTGAACCAAAGCAAGAGCCTAAAAAAATCAATCCTCCCAAACCTAAAAAGGTGATTGTTCAAAAGCCTGTTTCAAATCCTGAGCCAGTTACTAAAGAACCAGCCAATCCACCCAAAAAAGAAGAATCCAAAGCCAATCAAAAACCAGAAAAACGCATTTACAGAAAAGGCAACAAAACAATCACTGAGATCAAAGCCTACTTACCAGAAGGATTGGTCATTTACAAAAAGGTCGTAGCTGATTGGGGCGGTACATACTTTTTCAAAGACAATGTGTCTTTAACGGTGATTGATTTTGAGAAAGAAATCGAAAAAATTGGGTTAGAGCTCTAAGGTAAACCACCCCACCACTGCATGTCTTTCAAAAGACAACAACTGCATATTTAGAAGGCCTTGCTCATTGTAATAAAACAAAGGACCGTCAATGCCCAAAGTGTGACTGTCTAACCAATTGCCCTTTTCATCCAACAAAAAAGCATAATACAAACTTTCTTTTGAATCGTGATTGTGTGCATATTTATAGTGCTCATAAAATGAATGATTGCCCAGCCCCATAGGCATTTGAGTGCCTTTGTGTGCTAAACTATCTGAAAGTGTAGGCACAGCATTTAGGTCAACTCCACCCACAATCAAACGTGTCACCTCGCCATTGTCTCGCAAAAACTCTAATTCTAGTTCTTCTATCATAGCATTGTGCACTCCCTTTACGCCTCGATACATGACATGCTTGAGGTGTTTAAACCTGCCTAATTGTGTTTTTCTTGGATCTTTGGTATTGTAAAACCCGGGCGGAGTGAAGGTAGCAAAACGCGTGCTATCAGTTAAAAAATCATTGATGGTTTGAGGATTTTTAGGAAATATGATGTTCTTAAATTTCTTTTTACGCTCTCCGTTTTTAATATACATACGGTCATTCAATGATTCAAAGACTATGCTAAGCTCTTGTTTGATAGTTCTGATTGCTGTTAAGTCAATAGACTTAGATTCAGGGTCTTTCCAATTGATCAAATAATCTGAATAAGTACTGAAAGAAATTGTGTTTTGCTCATCAAACAATTGCTCATATAAATCTATCGGAAAATCAAACCATCCGTGATATACAGGCTTTAAATCACCATATTCTTCTCTGTAAGCAATCACCTCCCAAAGTCCAGAATTTAAGCAATTACGAGCAATGTCTATGCGATCAAAATCATCAGCACTCCCTCCTTTTACCTGGTAGGCTGAATCTGTTTTCATGTATCGTACTTGCTGGCGGTTCCACTCAAGGTTAACTAATGAGATGAAAGAAAGATACTTGTGATTGTTTAAATATGCAGGGATAGTTGGTATAAAATCTCTCAAATCAAATTTAGAGAACACAATGGTATCTGAACCTTTATTTGGCAATAGAGTGAAACTAAAATTCAGGCTATCTTCTTGAGCTATTTCGACATCATTGAAATGAAATTGCCCATACTTCTCGCTTCTCAAAGGAATGTCTGGATCATCAGGATATTGTGCATCAGAAAGTTCTTTTATCTGAGCTTTGTATATATTGTTTTTTTGATTTTTTTGGGTGGATGGAGTACAGGCAACAAAGCTTGTGATAAAAAGTAGAGCGACTATTTTTTTCATGAGGCAAATATACAGTTTGGAGGGGAATCTTCTTTTTGGGTGCATTCAAAGTTTACCTTTGTCAGCACTCAAAAAGAAGATCCCACTCCAAGCTGTATGCTTACTTTACAAAATAGTAGTTTGCCCCGTTGTTGACAATCAAATCTTTTGATTCAAGGTTAAAAAGATGCAACAACACCTGATCTGAAAACTTAACCTGAAGGTCTTGTAAATGTTGAGGCTCTGCAAAGCTTTTTAAGTGTTGTACAATCTTTTCTTCTTCAACGTTCAATTGAAGCATTGTATCTTCATTTTTTGTGTTATTTAATTGTAAAACACTTGCAACATCTTCAGCAGACTCAACCAACTGCGCACGGTGCGTTTTAATCAAATTATTTGTGCCGTTGTTTTGATTATTAATCGCTGTTGGAACTGCCAACACATCACGATCATAGCCATTGGCAAGATTGGCTGTAATCATTGCCCCTCCGTTTACTTTTGACTCAATCACCAACACTGCATCTGAAAGCCCTGCCACAATTCGATTTCGCTTAGGAAACAATCCTGAAAGAATCTTTGTTTTTTGAGGCATTTCTGAGAGCATCCCTCCGTTTTGAATGATTTTCTGAGCAAATGATTGATGATCTTTGGGATACACATGATCAAGCCCACCCGCAAGCACTCCCACCGTACTCAACTTATGCTGATAAGCACTCTTTTGCGCCTCAATATCAATGCCATATGCAAGCCCACTCACAATCAATAACTCTTTATGAACTGAAAGGTCTTGAACAATTTTTTGAGTGATAAGCTTGGCCTGAGTTGAGATGCTTCTACTGCCTACAACAGCTAATATTTTTGATGCATTTAAATCAACATTGCCCTTGCAATATAATACAAGTGGAGCATCAACACACTCATTTAACCGATAAGAAAACCTCTGATCTGAATACCACAAAACATCAATTTGATTGACCCTAGAGAAACGCAATGTCTCTTGTGCTTTTAAAAGCGCTTGATCGCGTTTTTCTAAAGCTTTAAAGTGTTTTTG
>JAHDHZ010000036.1:13988-22074 GCA_020631045.1 Flavobacteriales bacterium
CTTGTGCTTTTAAAAGCGCTTGATCGCGTTTTTCTAAAGCTTTAAAGTGTTTTTGGTTGAGATTGAACTTAGCCTTTAAAACAGTTATTTCTTCTTTGAAAAATGCCTCAAAATCATTAATCTGATCAACGATTCTTCTTTGTGTTTTTGGGCCAATGCCAGGCAATAAAGTAAAAGCTACTTTATAGAGCAGTTGTTGGTGGTGCATTTAATTATTTTAGTGAAAAAACACACTCAAGTAAAGTTTTTCTTTAGTGTATCAAGATTTTTTCTTCCCTTGCTCAATCACAGAAGTAGCCGTAGCGATAATGCTTGAAATATCTGCCATATTTGAAGGAATAATCATCGTATTGTTTTGCTTAGCTAATTTTCCGAACTCTCCGATATATTGTTCTGCAATTCTCAAATTCACTGCATCTTTTCCATTTTGAGAAGAAATTGCAGCAGAGATCTGCTCAATCCCCTTAGCTGTTGCTGTAGCAATCGATTCAATTTCAGCAGCCTTTCCTTTTGCTTCATTAATTCGCTTTTGCATCTCTCCTTCAGAGCGAGCGATCAGCTCTTGCCTTTGACCTTCTGCTACATTAATTTTAGCTTCTTTCTCTCCTTCAGATTCAGCAATTACTGCACGCTTTTCACGTACTGCACGCATTTGCTTTTCCATTGCATCTTTAATACTCTGCGGTGGAGTAATATTCTTCACCTCATAACGCGTTACTTTAACGCCCCAAGGATCAGAAGCACTGTCAATGGCTTCAACAATTTTTGAGTTGATCAATTCACGCTCTTCAAATGTTTTATCTAATTCTAGTTTACCAATGATACTACGCATGGTAGTTTGAGCAATTTGAATAGATGCAAAACGATAATCATCTATGCCGTATGAAGCTTTTACAGGATCTATGACTTGAAAATAAAGTACACCATCTACCTCAACAGCAATATTGTCTCTAGTAATACACATTTGAGAGGCTACATCCATCGCTTGCTCTTTTAAGGTATGCTTGTATGCTACTCGATCAATAAAGGGAATGATAATATTCAAACCAGCTTGAAGAGTTGCTTTATACTTACCTAATCGCTCTAAGATATACGCATTTTTATTAGGTACAATTTTAACGGTTGAAGACAGGGCTACAAAAGCCAATACAATAAGTGCAATAGGTAAAATTCCGAACATAGTTTATGGGTTTTAAGGTTCAACAATTAGGGTAATATTTTCTTTATTTGTAATCTTTAATAAATCTCCTTGTTTGACATTAAAGCCTTTTGTTTTTGCTTTCCAAGGAGAACCATTAAATGTGACTTTACCTATACCTGATTTAAAATCAGTAAGCGCCGTAACTTGCTTGCCTACAAAATCTTCTAGTAAAGGATCTTCTTTTGAAGCTCTCTGTTGAAAAAATTTCTCTTTTAAATAAGTTCTAAACACCAACATTGAGAGAACAGAGCCTGCAAAGAACACAATAGCCTGAAGGGTGAAATCAATCTCTAGAAAATGTACTAATCCTGCCACTACGAAAGCCCCTATTCCAAAGAATAAAAAGACAAAAAGTCCAGGAACAGCAATCTCTAAAATAACCAACAAAAGTCCAATCAATAACCAATACGTTGCAATGCTCATAAATTCAAATATAATGATTGTTTGCTGATTTTGAAGTTCTAGAGTTTTTGATCAACTTTATCTATATGGGTTTGGGTGCATTCAAAGTTTACCTTTGCCAGCACCCAAACCCATATAGATAAAGTTGATCAAAAACTATGACACTTAAAATACTAAAAACAAAAGACGGCTCACATACGCTCTACAATCAAGACTTAAACGAGCACTACCACAGCATTCATGGTGCCATAGCTGAATCAAAACACATTTACATTGACAATGGTCTTTCTCAATTTAATGATGAAGAAATAAATGTTCTTGAAATCGGTATGGGTACTGGCTTAAATACTATTCTCAGTGTTAGAGAAGCACTTAAAAAAAAGAAAAAAATCTGTTATACCACTCTAGAACCTTATAACATTGAATATGATTTAATTAAACAACTCAACTACAAAGAGCTACTCAGTCTAAACGCTTTTGAACAACATGTATTTGATCAAATACATCTTTGTAAAGCTGATAAAACCCATCAATTTGATGATTATTTTGAATTTACAAAACACCACACCCCCATTCAATCATACACCTCTCAAAAATCATTTGATTTGGTATTCTTTGATGCATTTGCACCCGAAAAACAAGCAGACATGTGGCATGTAAATGTCTTTGAAAAACTCTACAACCTTTTAAACAACAAGGGATTCATAACCACTTACTGTTGCAAAGGAGACGTTAAAAGAGCTTTAAAATCAGTAGGCTTTACCATCAACAAAAAACCCGGCCCTGAAAACGGAAAAAGAGAAATGCTTACTGCATATAAAATTTAAAAAGTACTCTAACGTAACATTTTTAACTTTTTTTCGTTGTACATACATAAAAGTGCAAACAAAATTGTACTTTTAACCCAAATGAAAATGAAGAACACATTACTCTTAATCTCAGTTGCTTTTATCACTGTACTTGCTTTAAGTGCTTGCAAAAGCCATGAAAGATGTCCAGCTTATGGTAAGGTTATGCCTCAGACTCAAGCAGGTATTCCTTCATAAATTAATTGCAGCCCTTTTATTGATTTGTGCTGAAAGTTCTACGCAATGTTAAAGACATTGATTGACTGAAGGCTCCACCCACTAACCTGAAAAAACTTTTATCAAAGTTTAATCTGTTCGCTACTGGGGTTACACTAAAACTATGGCGCCACATAATACCCCATTGATCTGAAAACTTATACTCTAACCCTAATAAATAGGCTGCTTCAAAGGCATTAAATGGCCCTATGGTATATTGATCTTCTGGCAACTCTACACCATTTCTGTACTGTTTTTCTGATACCAACGCTCCAAAAGAAAAGCCTGAATTGATGTATATTTTCTTCACCTTAAAACTCAATAAAAGTGGCAATTCTAAGTATGAAAGTGCAATTTTCTGAGAGTTGATCTTACCGATTTGAAAATTTGCAGGGTCAAAACTACCCTTTGTAGTGTATGACAGCTCAGCCAATAAATCTAAACGATCTTTCAGTTTGTGTGTTAAGTTAAAGCCTAGGGTAAATCCAACCTTATTGAAACCCGCATAACCATCTCCATCTATTTGAGAAGTTGTAAGCCCGGCATGCGCGCCTCCTAGAAACTTATTTTGAGTAAACGTATCAAGCGAATAGATGCTTAAAAACAGAGCCAGTAACAGTCTTAAAATGCCCATGATAGCTGTACTTGCCATGTTCTAGGCTTTTCAATTTTCAACGGACGAATCATGTATTCATTGTTCATCAAGTTGTTTGAAATCAATGAGATCTTAAATTGATCTGTCGCAGCATAAATGAGTCTTAAATCAAATACATGTGTAGGATCTCCCAAACGCTCATCTCTATAATTTTTAATGCCTGTAGGTAAAATTCCTAACTCGTCGAACAATAAAAATACATTGTCAACATTTCTCATAAATGAAAGCATTCTATAACTCACACCTAAAGTAAATTTCTTGTAGGTAGCCTGAACATCGCCTTTTAACATATAATCAAATCTATACTTTAGAATACCACTGGTATCAGAGCTACTGCTCTTATAGGTAACAATGGTGCCGTTGGTTGAATCTATTAAAGCCTCGGGATCTAAATTTTGAGGATCCATATACGTGTACCCAATCAATGCTGCGATGTCGACTTCTCCGATCTTTCCTTTTCCGGCCAATGAAGTCTCTAAGCCTTGAATCCTAGACTTAGAAACGTTGATTGATTTAAATCCTAAATCTTGCAAAGGATCTCCTGTATTTCCGAAAGAGCCAAAATTAAATTCAATGGCATCTTCAACTTCTTGTCTAAAGACAGCAACATCAAAAAACCCTTTAAACTCACCAATTTTCAAGGCTTGTTTTACCCCAAATTCTGCATTCCAACTATTCTCTGAACGCACATCAAAGTTCGGAAAAATACGCACAGGACCTAACTGAGTAGAAATATATCGCTCAGCAATTGTGGGGAAACGATACCCTTGACCCCAAGAGGCTCTTAAGAAAGTATACTTGGCTACCGGGTAGTTCAATCCTGCTCTAAATACAGGTCTTGATTCCCCATCGTCATTGATCTGAAAACGCTCATAGCGCGCTCCGGTAGATACGTTAAGTTTGCCGAACTTCTTATCTAGTTGTAAATAAGCTGCGTTGTTCATACCACTGCTCTCTCCTGAACTGTCTTCATTTGCAATGTAAAGCTGAGCTTTAGAAGTTGTAAAACTAGTCATGACTCCGGCTGTTAAGTTCATGTCTAATCCTGTAAATTTATGAGAATACTGGTACTCTGTAAAATACCAATCAGAAGCATTTGACTGAGCATTGTTGTTACGCTCATCACTGTGTAACCATCTGTTTCTAAATGAATGCTTCGTGTTTTCTTTTACATAACTCACGTACGGATCAATGTACCAAGTGTAGGCCTGATTGATTGACTGAGAGCCAGGGTAGTTAGAATAAAGTCCTGAATCAACATCTAAAAGTACCAGTGAAGAAGCTGCGCCTGAAAGCATAAAGTTGGTATTTAGTCCGTAGCTTAGGCCTTGAATCTTTTTATCTCTCCATCTTAAACTTACATTGGTTCTTGCTCTGCGTTCAAAGTTTGAAACATTCCCCCCTGGTTCAGGACCCACAAATCCTTCATCAGCGTAGAGGTTTCCGCCCCATACAACATCTAAGTTTCCGATTTGTCTAGAGTGAAAAAAGTTCATGTTTGTAAAAGTCGGATAGTTAATTCCAGTCCAAGGTTTAGCATAGTCTGTCTGCGGACGGTCATAGATCCCAGTGCTAAAATTTACTTTGGTCTGAGGTTCAGGCCCTGGATAAGCTGTTCTAATATTAATCACTCCACTTAAAGCTGCCGACCCATACAATACTGAGGCAGCGCCTTTCAAAACCTCTATCTGTTCTAAATTTTCTAAAGGTAAAAAAGACCATTTTGGCCTTCCTGCATCACCTGTCAAGACCGGAATATCATCCACCAAAATCATCACACGAGAGCCTGCACCAAAGTTAAATCCTGACCCTCCACGAATCTGAGGCTCATTATCAACTACCTGAACACCAGGTGATTGATTGATTGCTTCTTGAATGTTGGTAGAGCCTTTATCAGTTGCTAAATTGGGGCGAATTACATCCATAGACATGGTAACTTCTTCAAGTTTTTGTTCAAATTTACCCCCCGTAACAACAATCGTAGATAAGGTTTGAGCAATCTCATTCAAGTTTACATCCAAGTTTTTTTGCTCACCTTCTGCAACAGTGATCACTTTTGTTTGAGGCTCAAAACCAATAAACTGGTAAGTTAATTTCACCTCACCTGCATCTACTTTAAGGCTATACTTTCCGTCAAGGTTAGTCACCACACCAGTCTCTTTGTACAATACGTTTGTACCCGGTAAGGTTTCTTTGGTTTTAACATCTCTAACCACTCCACTAATAGTTGCTTGTTGGGCGGTTAAAGTCACTGAACATAAGCCTAGAAGTGCAGATACAAAGGTTTTAAATCTCATACATTTTCTTTTAGTGTTTACAAGTTTACAAATTAAATTGCGGGTAGAACCCATAAAAAATTTAATTTTCAGACCATGCAAAGCCCGAATTATAAAAACGAATTAAACCTCGCTTTATTGCAAGTAGACATTGTTTGGCAAGACAAAGAAAAAAATTTCAACAAGTATGAAGAATTGTTGAAAACCTTAACCAAACAGCCTGATTTAGTTGTTTTACCTGAAATGTTTAACACTGGATTTTCAATGCATGTTGAAAAAATTGCAGAAGACATTGAAGATAGCTTAAGCCTTGGGTGGATGAGATCTCAAGCTCAAAAATACCAAACTGCCATTTGCGGGAGCTTATCCATCAAAGAAAACAACAAGTATTACAACCGACTTTACTTTGTAAAACCTGATCAAACATTCGAATATTACGATAAACGTCACTTGTTTAGTTTTGCTGGTGAACACTTGCACTATACGCCCGGAAAAAAAAGATTGATTGTTGATTATTTAGGGTGGAGGATTTGTCCGTTGATTTGTTATGACTTGCGCTTTCCGGTATTTAGTAGAAACAAATTTTCTGACTGTAAGTCTGATTATGATTTGCTCATTTATATTGCCAATTGGCCTGAAAAGAGAGCTCAGGCGTGGAACGACTTATTAAAAGCAAGAAGTCATGAAAATCAGTGTTATACTGTTGGTGTAAACCGTATCGGAAAAGACCCTAAATTAAGCTACAGGGGAGATAGTCAAATAATTGATTATCAAGGATCAATTATTTCAAATAAAAAAGAAAACCATCTAGAACAAACAATCTTTAAAAACAAACTAGAAGAATTTAAAGCTCATTTTCAAACATTAAGAGACGCAGATCGCTTTACTCTAAATCAATAAAGTATTATCTTGTAATCATGAGTAAACTTCTTTTAACTACAATAACCCTATTATTTACAAGTTTTTATAGCTTTTCACAAGTTGCTATAAACTCTGATGGGTCTGCACCCGATGGCTCTGCAATGCTTGAGATAGAATCTACAGATAAAGGCTTTTTAGCACCAAGAATGACTGCAGCTCAAAGAACAGGGATTACCTCTCCTGCAACAGGTCTTTTGGTATATCAAACAGATGGATCTGCGGGTTTTTATTATTATGATGGTGCTAGCTGGTCTGCTTTTGGCGGCTCAACAAATATTTACACTACAGACGGCTCTCTTACAAATAGAACTGTTACTTTAACAGACATAAGTCCAGTTATGCCCAATGAACTAGAGTTCGTTAGTACTAGATCTAGATTACAATTTAGACCCTCGCAAATTACAATAGCATCTTCTCGCTTGATAATAGCAGGCGATAATGCTTCAGGAGGAGTTGGCGATTTATCATTATCAGCTGACAACGAATTATCAATTGGCACCTCCGCCTCTGGTTATATTTTAACACAAACAGATGGAGCCGCTAACCAAGTCATCACCACAGACGGTTCTGGCAATGCCACTTGGCAAGATGCTACTGCATTAAAAGAAAGTACTCTTTTTATTGATTTTAGCTCAACTTCATCTCCTTACACCATTTTACCTGCCGATAACCACAACAACTATATAGTTACTAGACCTAGCGCAGGAGCAAGTGCCACGATAAGACTTCCTTCTCCTGGATCAGCTAGAGATAGAGTAATAACAATTTCTGGAAACGGCTTAAATAAGGTATACAACCTAATTATAGATGGTATATCTAACGGAGGTTTAATTAAATTTCCGAATAGTTTCAATTACGTAAATCCATTAGTTGGTAGTGACGGTTTAGGATTTGAAACATTAGAGATTTCAATTGGAAGAACTACAGGAATTGTATGGAGTGCTAACGAATTTGTTTACATGAGCGTATCTCTAGTTTCTGACGGCTCAAGATGGCACGTAATAAGAGGAAGTACGCTTGGAGGCAATTAATTAAAGCGTCCCCCTGTTCTCTTGCTCTCTCTCAATAGCTTCAAATAAAGCTTTAAAATTCCCTTTACCAAAACTTTTCGCCCCTTTTCTTTGAATAATCTCAAAAAACATGGTCGGTCGATCTACCACTGGTTTTGTGAAAATCTGCAATAAATACCCATCTTCATCTCGATCAATCAACACCCCTAAGTCTTTGAGCGGCATGAGATCTTCTTCAATGGGCCCTACACGATCTAACAAATCATCATAGTACGTAGTAGGCACATATAAAAACTCTACTCCACGTGATTTTAAGGCAGCGACGGTGTTGATAATATTGTCTGTAGCCACTGCAATGTGTTGCACACCAGCTCCATTGTAAAAGTCTACATACTCTTCAATTTGTGATTTCTTCTTGCCTTCTGCCGGTTCATTGATCGGAAACTTAATTCTACCATTTCCATTACTCATCACTTTACTCATCAAAGCTGTATATTCAGTTGAAATATCTTTATCATCAAAGCTTACCAATTGCGAAAAACCCATTACTTTTTCGT
>JAHDHZ010000037.1 GCA_020631045.1 Flavobacteriales bacterium
GAGCAAGAATTGAAAACCTATGTGAAAGCTAAAAACCTTGATCAAAAAATTACTTTCACCTCTTGGATTCGCAATATTGAATGGGCCTATGCAGGTCTTGATATAGTTGCATTGACCTCATTAAATGAAGGCACTCCAGTAAGTTTAATTGAAGCGCAAGCAGCCTCAAAACCAATTGTGTCAACTAAAGTGGGGGGTATTCAAGATGTGGTTCTAGAAGGGCAGTCTGCTTTACTGTCTAAATCAGCAGACATTGCATCTTTTACAAAAAACTTAATTCAATTAGTTGAGTCAAAGCCCTTGAGAGATCAGTTTTCTGGAGCAGCACAAAAATTTGTCTTTGATAGATTTTCTTATCAAGTGTTAACAAGAGAAATGCAAAAGCTTTACCTTTCTGAAAAGGTTTGATTTAGTCTGCTCAAATCATTATTTTTGCACATTAATTCAGCTCAAATGAGAAAACTGGTTCTATTTTTCTGTGTGCTTGTCATTACATTTTTATCTTCATGTAATTATTTTCAACCTTCAGTCATGTTCAGAGCACATCCTAGCTATGAATTTTCAGAATTTGATTCTACCCAGGTACCTAAAGAATATATTATAGCAATTGGTGATTTAGTTCAATTTAACATCTATTCAAAAGATGCTTATAAACTGATAGACCTCACTACCAACTCACTTGCTGATCAAAAAGTAATTGCAACCAACGAACAAAGATCTTTATACTTAGTTGAATATGATGGATTTATCAAGCTACCAGTACTCGGGAGAATTCAAATTAGTGGCATGTCACTCTCTGAGGCTAGAACATACTTAGAAGAGCAATATATGAAGTACTACAACAACCCCTTTGTAACACTTTCTATTGAAAATAGAAGAGTTATAGTGTTTACTGGAGAAGGCAAAGAGGCAAGCGTTGTGCCACTTAGAAATGAGCAAACTACTTTAATTGAAGTATTGGCTCAAGCTGGAGGGCTTTCTGATTACGCCCAGGCAAAAAATGTAAAAGTTATTAGAGACATCTCAGGAGAAGTTAAAATATTCAAACTAGACCTTTCAAAGATTTCATCAACAGATAAGGCGGCAATGCTCATGCAGGCAGGAGATGTAGTATATGTTAGACCTGACTACAATATATTGAGAGAATTGGTTCAAGATTTGGCTCCTGCATTAACCTTACTATCTACCACTTTGTCTTTGATTGTTTCTTGGCAATTATTAAATAGAACTCAGTAAATAAAAGAATAAATTAGGCCTTGTCTGAGCAACAACATATCAATTCAAATCAGCAGAATAAACCAATTTCAATTGGTCATGTATTTTATGTAATCAATAAAAAACTGCCCATTTGTTTGTTGATCATTTCCATTGCAATTTTAGCTTCCTTTGTTTTTAATCGCTATGCTACACGCATCTACAGTTCTGAAGCTTTACTACAGTTAAGAACAGATAACAATGCAGAGAATCTTTTAATTGAAAAGAGAATTAAAGACAATTCTTCAGATTTATCTGCTGATATTGAATTTTTAAGATCAAAGACTTTTGTTGATCGAGTAGTTTCTCAATTGCCAGTAAATGTTAGTTACTTTAAGAGAGGAAGTATTATTGATATGGAGCTTTATAAATGGAGTTTTTTCAATGTTGAACTTATCTCAATGCAAGTGCCTTTTTACAACCAAGAAGTTTCAATAGAATTTTTTGATGATCAAAAAGTAAAGCTCTCATATGTTTACCAGCAAGAATCCTTCTCAAAAATAGGCGTATTAAACCAAGCTATTCAAACCCCACACTTTTCTTGTAAAGTAAATGCCATTGACAAACAAAATAGGGCTTCTGATTATTATTTTGTTTTCAATGATTTACAAATGCTTACCAGTAAATTCCAAGAAAATTTTGAGGTCTCAGTGGTCAATCCATCCGCAAAGACAATTCGCTTAGCTTACAAAGAACAAAATGCTCAACGAGCAAAAGATTTTATTCAAAGATCTGTTGAAGAGTTTTTAAATGCCGATGTAGAGCGTAAAAGTCAAAGCACGCAGAAAGTAATTGATTTCATTGACGGGCAATTATATGAAATTCAAAAGAAGCTAGAGTTTTCAGAGCAAAGAGTCTTGAATTTTCAAAAAAACAATAAGATTTCATCCTTAGACGTTTCAAGTATTAAATCGTCGAGTATTGAAGAGATAGAAAGCAAAATCATAAAGCTTGAATTACAAGAAAAAGCACTTGAGTTTGTGTTTAATAAAATATCAAATCCTCAATCTATAGAAGAGTCAATTAATAGTTTGACAGTCATTGAAGAATTTGATTTTGGCTCAACAATCTTATCTGAGGTTAAAAAACTTCAAGCTTCTATGATAGAGAGAGAAGAGCTTTTATATACACTTAAACCAACTAGTGAAGCTGTTAAGATTCTTGACAATAGTATTCAGATTCAAAAAAAGATCTTGAAAAAAAGTATTGAATCTTTTCTTCAAAGTATTTCTTCAAAAAAAGAAGATTATAAACAAAAATTAGATGCACTTGAGAAAGATTTATTCAAGTATTCTAATAAAGAAATGGGGCTTGCAAAACTTAAGCGAGTGCACGACATTAATAAAAAGTTCTACTCTTTACTCCTAGAGAGTAAAACAAACTATGCGATTGCTAAAGCAGGTTTTGTTTCAGAGAATCTTATTCTTCAAAAGCCAGTGTTGTCATCTAAGCCAGATTATCCCAACACACCTCTTGTCTATCTTTCAACTTTATTAGTTGCTTTTATTTTATGTTTAGCAATCGTTTTACTATCTATCTTATTAGATAATAAGATTCATACTTTGAATGATATTTTAAGCAATTTTAATGGAGCATCTATCGGGGTATTAGGGTTAGTTCCGCAATATAATAAGAGCATGCAATATTCTACATTGCTTGTAAACAAACGTCCTAAGTCTGTGCTGTCAGAATCATTTAGAACAATCAGATCAAATTTGCAGTTCGAGATTAATCAAAATCAGTCTAAAGTAATTTCTGTAACCTCTACAATTTCAGGTGAAGGTAAAACATTTGTTGCCATTAATATCGCTGGAATTTTTGCGTTGATGGATAAAAAAGTATTAGTCATTGATATGGATCTTCGAAAGCCAAAGATTCACATGGCATTCAATACAGATAACACAAAAGGAGTGAGCACTCTGTTGATTAATAAACACAGCATAGAAGAGTGCTTAAATAAGAGTGAACTTGATAATTTTGATTATATCACAGCTGGCCCAGTTCCACCAAATCCTTCAGAGTTAATTTTAAATGGTCAACTAGAAACATTAATCACTCAACTTAAGAAAAAGTATGATTATATTGTAATTGATAATCCACCCGTAGGATTGGTCACAGACGGTATTTTCTCTTCAAAATTAGCCGATCATCCCGTTTATGTTTTTAGATCGGGGTATTCTAAGAAAAACTTCATTAAAAATGTTGAGCGTTTAATTCATGAGAGTGGGGTAAAGCCATCAATTGTTTTAAATGGAGTTGATATGGATGCTGGTGTGTACGCTTATGATGGAAAATATGGAGGTTATGGCTATGGATATGGTTATGGCTATGGATACGGTTATGGGTATACTGATCAGAAGAACGACTACTTTGAACATGAAGAAAAAGAACAAAAAACATTTCTAGAAAAATTAATTACTAAACTTCAATTTTGGAAGTAATTCAAACTGGTTTTCAAGGTCTTTTGGTACTCAAGCCTAAGGTATTTAAAGATGATCGAGGGTTCTTTTTAGAATCTTACAATCAAGAAAAATACAATCAATTAAACATGTCAAATTTTGTTCAAGACAATCAGTCTGTATCAAAAAAAAGCGTACTTAGAGGCCTTCATTTTCAGTATGCACCCTTTGCGCAGGGTAAGTTGGTTGAAGTTTTAAGGGGAGCTGTTTTAGATGTGGCTGTTGACCTTCGATCTGATTCACCTACATTTGGCAAACATTACAAAATTGAATTAAATGGTCTTAGCCAAGAACAATTTTATATTCCTGCAGGTTTTGCCCATGGCTTTGTAACGCTTGAAGATGATACACTATTTTCATATAAGTGTACAAATTTCTACGCTCCTAATCATGAGGCATCTATTCTTTGGAACGACCAAGAATTAAATATTGATTGGCAGGTTGACAATCCTATTTTATCTGAAAAAGATGCATGTGCAAAACTTTTTAGTGAAATTAATTTTCAAGATGTTGTTTAAGCTTGTACATTTGTTTAATGGAAATTGAATCCTTGTTACTCGTAGCATTATTTCTAGTATGCTTCATTAGCTCTGTTGTCTTGAATAGAGTGTTGCTGAAATTTTCATCTAATCTGGGCGTAAGAAACAATGATATCTCTATTTTGAGGTGGAATCAAAACTCTAAGCCTGCTTTGGGAGGTATCGCTTTTTTCACCTCTTTTATTTGTGCTTTGGTTTTTTATTTTGCGACAATGTCTGTCTGGGATTTGCAAATAGATGAGAAGCAAGTGTTTGGTCTACTCTTAGCTTGTTCAATGGGCTTTTTTATGGGATTTGCTGATGATGCTTACAACACCAAGCCCTTATTAAAATTCTTAGTACAATTTTTAACTGCGTGTGTGCTTATTTTTTCTGGTTACTCTGTAGAAATATTTTCAAGTAGTGCATTGAACTATCTATTTACTTGTCTTTGGGTAGTGGGTATGATGAATTCTATTAATATGCTAGACAACATGGATGCCATTTCAACGCTGGCATCTTTAGCGGTATTTGTTTCTGTTTTTGTAATTGCTTTTTCCTCTATTGAGTTTGAACGTTCATTTTTATTGTTTTCAATCGTTTCATCTATAGCATCACTAGCAGCTTTTTTATTTTACAATTGGAATCCATCTAAAATGTTTATGGGAGATGCTGGTAGCCAGTTTTTAGGTGTATTGCTTTCAGTAGCAGGTATTCATTATTTATTCAATGCTCAATTTTTTGCCACAGATGCTATAATTATTCACAAACCATTTTTATTGATTTTCTTAGCATTTTTAATGCCATTAACAGATACTTTTACAGTGTCAGTGAACCGAATACTCAAAGGGCAATCTCCTTTTGTAGGAGGTAGAGATCATACAACACATTTTTTATCTTACTACGGATTTTCTGATGCTGGAGTAGCTAAGTTTGTACTTGCAATTGCTGTATTTTCAGTAGTTGCAGTAACTGCAGTTTTTTCTTTGAACTCTTGGTTTGTTGATGCATTATTTTTTGCGGGTGGATGTATGCTTTTCTCTGCACTTTTTCTCTTAACTAAGGTTATTGACCCTATGAAAAAAGAAATTAAAGAGGCCTCAGTAGCGGTATCCCAAAAAAATGCTAACTTAAAGCAAAGTACATCACAAATTTCTTCAGTTGATAAAGAGCTTGTATCATAAAATTTCATTTTTTCTGCTCTCTTTTTTTATCATTTGTGGTTTATTGTTTTTCACATCTCAAGATCAACAGAGCGGTATTGAAAAAATAAAGGTTGATGAAAATTATAAAGTATATGCTCCTGAGGTTCCTGAAAAATTTGAATTGTTTGATCAGCAAATTCCTTTATACAAGACTCACGTAAAAGAAAAATTTGACCGTGAACTTTTGGTAAATACCTACTGGCATTCAAATACAATTTTGGGTATTAAAAGAAGTGCTCGTTGGTTTCCTATTATTGAGCAGATCTTAAAAGAACAGGATGTGCCTGATGATTTTAAATATTTAGCACTTATTGAAAGTGGACTAGACCAGGTTGTCTCACCAGCTGGAGCAAGAGGATTTTGGCAATTCATGAAATCTTCTGCAAAGTCTTATGGGCTTGAAATCTCTGATCATATTGACGAGCGCTATCATGTAGAAAAAGCGACCAAAGCAGCCTGTGCTTACCTTAAGCATGCTCGCAAACAATTTTCTGGTGATTGGATATTGGCTGCAGCAAGCTATAATATGGGCGTATCAGGTTTAAAAAGAAGACTCACAAAACAAGAACAAGGCAATTATTTTGATCTTTTATTGAATTCAGAAACCTCAAGGTATGTGTATAGAATTATGGCTGCCAAATTGATTCATCAGCACAGAACTGATTACGGCTTTTATTTGCGCATTCAAGACATGTACAAGCCTTATGTTTATCAAGAGGTAAGCGTTGATAGCTCTGTTGAAAACTTTGTCAAATTTGCTAGACAATTCAGCATCACTTATAGAGATCTAAAATCGTTAAATCCTTGGCTTAGAGACGACTACCTTAAAAATGAGTCAAAGAAAAGCTATAAGATTAAAATACCGGTTTTATGAGTTTAGATCAGTCTAAGTTCATAGAAGTGATTGGTGCTCGTTCGCACAATTTAAAAAACATTGATGTTCAGATACCCAGTAAAAAACTTGTTGTCATAACAGGTGTTAGCGGGAGCGGAAAGTCTTCTCTGGCCTTTGATACAATTTATGCAGAAGGGCAACGAAGATATATTGACAGCTTTTCATCTTATGCAAAGAGTTTTTTGGGAAATATTGAACGGCCAGATGTAGACCAAGTCAGAGGTCTTTCTCCGGTTGTATCTATTGAGCAGAAAACAGTGAATAAATCTCCGCGATCAACGGTTGGTACCATCACAGAGATTTATGATTATTTAAGACTTTTGTTCGCGCGAGTCGGAACGGCTTACTCTCACTTAACAGGCCAAAAAATGGTGCAGTACACCTCAGAGCAAATTTTAGATTTGATCTTACAACAATTTTCTGGTAAAAAAGCGCATATACTCTCACCAGTTGTCAAAGGTAGAAAAGGGCATTACAAAGAGCTTTTTGAAAAATTTAGGTTAGACGGATTTTTAAAAGCAAGAGTAGACAAGCAATTTAAAGAACTTTCGTTTGGATTTCATGTTGACCGCTATAAAGTACACGACATAGAAATTGTGATTGATAAATTAGTCGTTGATCAAAAGTCAAAACAACGCTTGTCTAAATCAATTGAATTGGCTTTAAAGCATGGTGATGGAGCTTTGATCTTAAATTTATTTGATGGGCAAGAAGACAGCCCAGAAGATCATTTTTACAGTAAATCTTTGATGGATCCCTCTTCAGGGATTTCTTATGATGTGCCTGCTCCAAATTCTTTCTCGTTTAATTCTCCTTATGGAGCATGTACTAAGTGTAATGGTATAGGTACTTTACTGGAGCTTGATGAAGATAAGGTATTTGAAAACAAGAAATTAACCATAAAAAAAGGAGGCATTGCCCCTTTAGGGGCTTACAAAAACAATTGGGTATTTAATCAAATTGAAATTCTGGGCAAGCATTTTGATTTTAATTTAAATACACCGATTAAAGACTTGTCTACTAAGGCGATTCATGCAATTTTAAATGGAGCAAATCAACAATTTTCAGTAGAGAGTAAAACCATGGGCATTACTTATCAGCAAAAAGTTAATTTTCCTGGTTTAGCTCATGTTTTAGGGAGAGAATTGACAGAGAAATCTTCAAAATCAATGGTGCGCTGGGCAGAGGCTTTTATGAACCGCATTACTTGTAAACATTGTGGTGGAGCTCGTCTAAAAAAAGAGAGCTTACATTTTAAAATAGGCAATCACAACATTGCTCACGTAGTTGATTTAAATTTTTCAGAACTCAAAGATTGGGTGGATGAGCTTGATCAGGTGTTGAGTGAAGATGAAAAAGTGATTGCCTCTGAAATTGTAAGAGAAATTTCAGCACGTGTGCAATTTATTTTAGATGTGGGGTTACATTATTTAACTTTAAATCGTAGCGCATCAACTCTTTCTGGGGGAGAAGCGCAGCGCATTCGATTGGCCACTCAAATAGGTGCCAAGTTGACCAACGTACTTTACATTTTAGATGAGCCAAGTATTGGTTTACACCAAAGAGACAATCATAAATTAATAGAATCTTTAAAAGAGTTAAGAGACATCGGAAACTCTGTACTTGTTGTTGAGCACGACAAAGACATTATGCTTCAAAGTGATTACATCATTGATATTGGCCCTAAGGCTGGTAAATTTGGGGGTGACATCATTGCACAAGGAGCGCCCAATGACTTTTTAGCACAACAAACCACTACAGCAGATTTTCTCTCAGGAAGCAAATCCATTGAAATTCCTTCTAAAATTAGAGAAGGCAACGGTCTTACACTTCAGCTTTTGGGTTGTACAGGGCATAATTTAAAAAATGTAGATCTCACAATCCCTTTAGGTAAACTAATTTGTGTAACAGGAGTGAGTGGCAGCGGAAAATCTTCTTTAATCAATGGTACATTGCACCCTGTACTGTCCTCTAAAATATATAAATCATTAAGAAAGCCTTTGCCTTATAAAAGTGTAAAAGGTATAGAACATCTTGACAAAGTCATTGTTGTAGATCAGTCTCCAATTGGCAGAACTCCTAGATCAAATCCGGTAACATATACAGGTGTTTTTACAGACATTCGTGCACTGTTTGCCTCATTACCCGAAGCCAAAATAAGAGGCTACAACCAAGGCAGATTTTCATTCAATGTCAAGGGCGGAAGGTGTGAGACCTGCAAAGGAGGAGGTCTTAAGGTCATTGAAATGAATTTTTTGCCAGACATTTATGTAGAATGTGAAGATTGTCAAGGCAAGAGATACAACAAAGAAACCCTGCAAATTAAGTATAAAGGCAAAAGTATTAGTGATGTACTCAACATGACCATTGATCAGGCTGTGGTGTTTTTTGAAACCATTCATTTCATTCATCATAAGCTTAAAACAATTCAAGATGTTGGTTTGGGTTACCTTACTTTAGGCCAATCTTCAGTCACACTTTCTGGTGGAGAAGCTCAGAGAGTTAAGTTGGCTAGCGAACTCTCAAAAAAAGGCACAGGCAAAACCCTATACATCATGGATGAGCCTTCTACGGGATTGCATTTTGATGACATAAAGGTATTGCTTGCCGTGATACAAAAATTGGTCGATGCAGGCAATACAGTATTGATCATTGAGCACAATTTAGACATCATCAAGGTAGCTGATCATATTATCGATCTTGGACCAGATGGAGGAGCTTACGGAGGGCAAATTCTTTGTCAAGGAACTCCTCAGCAAGTTGCTGAACACAAAGAGAGTTTTACAGCAAAATACTTAAAAGAGGCATTGTATGAGTAAAGATAAGTTCAAGAACATTCAGCTCTTTGATAGTCAGGTAAAAGATTCATCTTCAAATCTTTTTGAACATTTAGATTATGATGCGGGAATTGCGCCTTTTTTAAGAGGACCTTATGCTACAATGTACACTCAAAGACCTTGGACAATTCGTCAATACGCTGGTTTTAGTACAGCATCTGAGTCAAATGCTTTTTATAGAAAAAATTTAGCAGCTGGGCAAAAAGGACTTTCTGTTGCCTTTGATTTGCCTACGCATCGTGGTTATGATTCAGATCATAAAAGGGTAGAAGGTGATGTGGGTATGGCAGGAGTTGCCATCGATCTTGTCGATGATATGAATGTTTTGTTTGAGGGCATTCCCTTAGATAAGATGAGTGTTTCTATGACCATGAACGGAGCGGTGATTCCGATTATGGCTTTTTTCATTGCAGCAGCAGAAAAACAAGGTGTGGCTAAAGAGCTGCTATCTGGTACCATTCAAAATGATATTTTAAAGGAGTTCATGGTGCGTAATACTTATATCTATCCACCCGCTCACAGCATGCGCTTGATCGGAGATATATTTAAGTACACTTCAAAGTACATGCCTCGCTTTAATTCGATTAGTATTTCAGGCTATCATATGCACGAGGCTGGTGCACCTGCAGATTTAGAGTTGGCCTATACCTTAGCTGATGGATTAGAATACATTAAAACAGGCTTGAAGGCAGGTTTAAAAATTGATGAATTTGCACCTCGCTTATCTTTTTTCTGGGGCATAGGGATGGATTTTTATACTGAAGTAGCCAAATTACGCGCTGCTCGATTGTTATGGGCCGAGTTAGTTCATCAATTTAATCCTGAAAATAGCAAATCTATGTGTTTGCGCACGCATTGTCAGACCAGTGGATGGTCTTTGACGGCTCAATCTCCATTCAACAACATAGCAAGAACCACTTTAGAGGCTTTAGCTGCTACGATGGGCGGCACCCAAAGTCTGCATACCAATGCTTTAGATGAAGCGATTGCCTTGCCTTCAGAGTTCTCTGCTAAAATCGCCAGAGACACTCAAAAAATTCTACAAACTCAAACTGACATCACTCAAAGTATTGATGCTTTAGCAGGCAGCGCTTATATTGAAAAACTCACAGATCAATTGATCAAAGATGTTAGAAAACACCTCAAAGAAATCAAAGCTTTAGGCGGAATGGCCTTGGCCATTGAACAAGGCATTCCCAAGCAAAGAATAGAGGCAGCAGCTGCTTTAAAACAGGCCAATATTGAAGATGGTTCTCAGCCTATTATAGGGGTCAATAAATTTCAATCTACCCACCAGCAAAGTGCTTTAAAGTTCTTAAAAGTTGATAATAAATTGGTTCGAGCCCAACAAATTGAAAGAATCCAAAGGGCTAAAGCGAATAGAGACAACCAAAAAACCACTCAAACCCTAGGCCACCTCACCCAAGAAGCTCAAAACCCCAATTCAACAAAAAACCTACTCGCCCTAGCCCTAGACTGCGCACGTGCCAATGCCACTTTGGGAGAAATTTCAAGTGCTTTAGAAAAAGCTTTTTCAAGACACAAGGCTTCAGGACAAATCATTTCAGGAATCTATTCATCAAAACGCATGCATCATCAAGATTTTAAATCAGTCGTTGCTTTATCAGAAAAATTTGAAGAAAAACATGGCAGAAGACCTCGTATTTTGGTGGCAAAAATGGGACAAGATGGCCATGATAGAGGAGCAAAAGTGATCGCCACCTCATTTGCCGATATGGGCTTTGATGTTGATATTAGTCCATTGTTTCAAACACCTGAAGAGATCGCTCGTCAGGCCCTTGAAAATGATGTACATATTATTGGGGTTTCTTCTTTGGCTGCAGGTCACAAGACACTTGTTCCTGCGCTTAAAAAAGCATTGAAAGACCAAGATTGTGATGAGATTATGATTGTTGTGGGGGGCGTGATTCCGCCAGATGATTATGAATTTTTAAAACAAGAAGGTGCTAGCTTTATTTTCGGACCTGGTACTGTGATCACTCAAGCAGCCGAGCAAATTCTTAAAAAACTTACTTAGGTTACAAACAGGTTTCTAAGAAACTGTTTAATTTTGTTCTTATGTTAGGAAAACTTGGAGACATCTCAAAAATGATGGGCCAACTCAAAGAGATGCAAGCTCAAATGGAACAAAGTAAAAAGCGCTTAGATGCCATTACTGTAAAAGGCAAAGATCAAAAGGCTACTGTTTCTATTGAGTTGAATGGCAACAAAAATTTAGTGAATATTGATTTAACAGATCAATTTGAAAGCCTTTCAAAAGAAGAGAAACAGTTTGCTCTGTTTACGGCTTTTAATGAGGCAATGAAAGCTGCTGAAAACGTACATGAGTCTGAAATGCGAGGGGCCGCTGGTTCAATGATGCCTAATTTAGGAGGCATGTTTACAAAATAAGATGCAAAAACTCCCTGTTATGGAACATTTTTACACTATCCAAGGTGAGGGTGTACATGCTGGCAGGCCTGCTTATTTCGTTCGTTTAGCTGGCTGTGATGTGGGTTGTGTATGGTGTGATGTAAAAGAGAGTTGGCAAGTTTCAAAAGAGCAATACGTAGAAGTAGAAGAAATTGTGCAGTGGGTGCAGCAGAGTAATACCGAAATTGTTGTGATCACAGGCGGAGAACCTGCTATGTATGATTTAGGCTTGTTGACTCAGTCACTTCAACAAAAAGGCTATAAAACACATATTGAAACTTCTGGAGCATATAAAATTACAGGACACTGGGATCATGTATGTCTTTCACCTAAAAAATTCAAAGCACCGCTTAAAGAAAATATGCCTTTAGCTGATGAGTTAAAAGTGGTAGTCTTTAACCAATCTGATTTTGATTGGGCTGTAAAACATGCAGATCATGTTTCTGAATACTGTATCTTAATTCTCAATCCTGAATGGGAGAAACGTGAAAAAGTAATGCCTTTAATGATCGAGTTTGTTAAATCTAACCCTCAGTTTAGAATAGGCTTACAAACGCACAAGTATATAAACGTACCTTAGTACAAGATTTATTTTCGCTTTACTTTTTCTTTAAGTAGCGCAATCCTAAGTACCTCAGTCATTTTAGTAACATAATAAAATTTAAGCCCTTTGAGGTATTTCGTGTTGATTTCATCTATATCTTTTTGATTCTCTTTACATAGAATAATCTCTTTAATTCCTGCACGTTTTGCAGCAAGTATTTTTTCTTTGATTCCACCCACAGGTAAGACCTCTCCGCGTAATGTAATTTCTCCACTCATAGCCAAATGTGATTTCACCTTACGATTCGTGAAAATAGAGGCTATAGAAGTGAGCATAGTAATACCTGCTGAAGGACCATCTTTTTTCACCGCACCTTGAGGCACATGAATGTGTAAATCATGTTGATCAAAGACTTCAGGGGAAATCCCAATTAACTTGTGGTTTGATTTTAAAAATTGAAGGGCAAGCTGTGCCGACTCTTTCATAACGTTACCAAGGTTACCTGTTAGATTGAGTTTGCCTTTTCCTTTATTGATGCTAGATTCAATAAATAGAATATCGCCTCCAACAGAAGTCCAAGCAAGACCAGTAACTACACCTACATGTTGATTGTTTTTGTATTTGTCTTTAGAAATAGATTTTCCTAGAATGTCAACTAAAGCATCTTTTTTAACCTTTTTACTGTATTTCTTTTCTAGAGCAATGTTTTTAGCGGCATTACGAACCAGTTTGGCCAGTTTTTTCTCAAGAGTTCGCACTCCAGATTCCATGGTGTAGCCTTCAATAAGTTTTTCAGTGACTGCTTTGTCAATTTGAATGTCAGTTTTTTTTAGTCCATGCTCTTTGATAAGCTTAGGAATCAAATGTTTTTGAGCAATGTTTACTTTTTCTTCAACCGTGTATCCACTCACATGAATCATTTCCATACGGTCTCGCAAAGCAGGTTGAATTTTACTGATGTTGTTTGCTGTGGCAATGAACATAACTTTTGACAAATCATAATCAACCTCGATGAAATTATCATGAAAAGTATTGTTTTGCTCTGGGTCTAATACTTCTAAAAGAGCAGAAGAAGGATCGCCATGATAATCAGCACTTACTTTATCTACTTCGTCTAAAATAAATACAGGATTTGAACTTTTAACTTTTTTAATATTTTGTAAAATTCTACCTGGCATTGCCCCAATATATGTTCTTCGGTGACCTCTAATTTCAGCCTCATCTCTCAATCCTCCTAGAGACATGCGTATGTATTTGCGGTTCAGAGCTTGAGCAATAGATTTACCTAAAGAGGTTTTACCAACTCCCGGAGGACCGTGCAGGCAAATGATCGGAGCCTTCATATCTTTTTTAAGCTTCAATACTGCCAAAT
Organism: Flavobacteriales bacterium; assembly: GCA_020631045.1. GTDB lineage: Bacteria > Bacteroidota > Bacteroidia > Flavobacteriales_G > JALEGO01 > JAHDHZ01. The sequence goes on from JAHDHZ010000037.1 coordinate 13,518, forward strand.
GTTCAATAATGCGGTCTTTTACTTTCTCAAGTCCTGAATGGTCTGCATCTAAAATGTTTTGTGCTTTTTTAAGATCAAAATTGTCTTTGGTGTATTCATTCCAAGGTAGTTCAACTAGATTTTCAATGTAATTGATTTGAACAGAAAATTCAGAAGAAGCAGGATTCATACGTTTGAGCTTATTCAACTCTTTATCAAATACTTTTTGTACTTCTTTGCCCCATTTTTTTTGTTTGGATTTTTTTTCAAAGGCCTTAACTTCTTGATCTGTAGGGCTTCCTCCTAATTCTTCTTGAATGGTCTTCATTTGTTGATTCAAGAAAAACTCTCGCTGTTGTTGGTCAATGTCAGTCTTTACTTTTTCTTGAATATCATTTTTAAGCTCTAATAATTGAAGGTTTTTAGTAAGCTTTTCAAGTAAAAGAGTAGCACGTTTTTTGATCTCTGTAAGCTCTAACAGCTCTTGCTTTTCTTGGATTTCTGCACGCATGTTAGAGGCGATAAAATTGATCAAAAACCCAGGGCTTTCAATATTTTTAATCGCTAAAACAGCCTCTGAGGGCAATTGAGGAGAAAGTTTAATGATGTTATTTGCCAAATCTTTGATAGAACTGATTAAAGCTTCAAACTCTTTGTCACTGTCAGCTTTTACAGTATCTTGACCATAGGCTTTGACCTCTGCAATTAAGTATGGCTCTTCTTGAGTAATGGTAGATAATTCAAAACGCTTTTTACCTTGAATGATCACAGTGGTACTACCATCAGGCATCTTTAAGAGTTTTAAAATTCGAGCTACAGTACCAATGCTGTATAGGTCTATAACCTTAGGCTCTTCAATTTTTGCATTTTTTTGAGCAACAACTCCAACTGTTTTATCTCCTTTATATGCCTTTTGAATCAGCTCAATAGATTTATCTCTACCAACAGTAATGGGTAAGACAACTCCAGGGAAAAGCACCATGTTTTTTAAAGGTAGAATGGGCAGTTGTTTAGGAGTCTTTTCTTTATTAAACTGCTCTTCATCTTCAGAACTTAATAAAGGAATAAGTTCTGAGCTTTCATTAAGCTCATCGGTAAGGTTTAAGAAAATATCTTCTTGTTGAAAATCTTGCATACGTGTTCTTGTAGAATTTTTTAGACAAGTATTGTGCCAGTGAGTATTTTAAGAAAATCTGACAGTTAAAGTCTTGAATGACGATGCTTTTTTGTCAGTTCAAATACATGGTTATAGATATCTTTATCTTTTTTATTTAGCTGAACATCTCTTCTTTGCATCATGTTTTGAGCCATTTCAAGGGCCTTTTCAAATTTGAACTCTTGCCAATTTGATTTGCTGCCCCACATAAAACTAGGCACGAATTTTTCAGGAAAATCTGATCCAAAAACATTTGAGAAACACCCAACAACAGTGGCTGTATTGAACATTGTATTGATTCCAGACTTTGAATGGTCACCCATTGTAAGGCCTAAAAATACTTTTTCAGTAGGCATTATCTGTTCTTCTTTGTAAGACCAACTTGAGACAGTACTGTAATTATTTTTTAGATTTGAGGTATTTGTATCAGCCCCTAGATTGCACCAAGATCCTATGAGTGAGTTGCCCAAGAAACCGTCATGTCCTTTATTACTATAGTCTTGTAAAATACAATTGTTTAACTCTCCTCCGATTTTACTATGTTTTCCGATGCTTGTTGGTCCATAGACTTTGGTTCCCATTTTAACAACGCCGTAATCACCCAAGACAAAAGGGCCACGTATCATACTGCCTTCTTGAACTTGTGCGTTTTTTCCGATATAAACAGGCCCCGTTTTTGTATTGATGATGCTACAATTGATTTGAGCACCTTTTTCTACATATAAAGCGTTGCCTAAAACTTGATTTGTAGCTTTAAGCTTGTCTTGAGCTTTTACTGATGAAAGAGTAAGATCTCTTTGAATTTCTGTGTCTAATTTGTCTAATAAATCCCATCTTTTATTTATGTATAAAGGAGATTCAATTTCAATAGAATTAGATGAATCAATACTGTAAATCTCGTTTAGGTCTTTAAGAAAAACAGCGCTTTTAAAGGCAACAATTTTTTGATTATGAATGATTTTAGAATTTTTTTCAAGCAACTTAATCTGATTGATAAATTCTTTATTAGGTAGGTATCTTGAGTTGATGTAAAGGTATTCAGTCTCGTTTTTATCAATAGGACTATTTAAATAATCATAGATTCCTAGAGTATCACTTTCAATAAGTAGTGTTTTTTGCCACTTCTCTTCAATTGTTAAAATGCCAAATCTTAGCTTAGATAAAGCTCGAGTATAGATAAGAGGTAAAAAATTAAGACTGGTTTGATCATCAAATAAGATAAGCTTCATGTAGTAAATTTAAACAGTTTTCAAATGCCAATAACTTTTATATAAACAAAAAAGCCCAAGGTCTCACAAAGAGATGCCTTGGGCTCTTTTATTAATTAAGTTTTACTTACTTCAACAATACTCTTAGAGTTTTTTCAGTATTGTTTTGATTGATTGTCACAAAGTACATACCTCTATCAAATCTTGAAAGATCAAAATCTGTTAAGTTGGCGGTAACAATTTGATTGGCTACAACCTCACCAAGTATATTGCGAACACTCACTACAGCATTTTGAGCATTGTTTAGCTCTAATGTAAATCTACCTGCCGTAGGGTTAGGAAATACCTTAGCGGTAGTAACTTGACCTAAATCATTGATTCCTACTGGAATTGCGGTAATGATATTTGAAGGTTGAGATTCACAACCCAATGCATCAGTAATGGTAGCATAGACTTGAATACCTTGAGCCATAGTGGTTGTTGAATAAGTACTTGATGTGTTATTTAAAATGGCAGTACCTGCATAATACCAAGTATGTGTTCCGGTAGCATCTGATGTGAAATCAAATGAAGGATCATTGTATACATAAGAAACAACAGGTGCGGTAGGTGCTGGATCAATCACGATACTTACACTGTTAGATGTAGCAGTTTCACTACACAAGTTCTCACCTGTAACAGTGTATGAACCAGTTTGAGTAGCTTCATCTAAGAAGAGTGTATTTCCTGTAGAACCGTCAGACCATGTAAAGCTATTTGCTCCAGTGGCTTCTAATGTTAAACCAACTCCTTCACAAGCTTTAACAACTGGTGCATTAATTACAGGCGTAGGTAATGGTGAAATAAATACATCTACTGTATCAGTTGCTGTTCCAGCACAGTTTGTAATGGTTAAAATCACTTGATCACCAGGATTTGCAGTTACAGAATTTCCTGTAGACCCATCTGACCAACCGTAAGTAGCTCCAAAATTAGCCTCAGCAGGTAAAGTATTTGAAAACAAAGCAGCTGTCTGGCCTGTACAAATTTCATTGAATCCAGAAATTGTAGCTGTAGGCATTAAGCTTGAATCAGCTGTGATAGTCAATGCTGCTGAAGTAGATGTTCCAGCACAATTCGTAGCTGTGTAGGTAATTACATCTCCAGCACTTGCAGTAGTAGAACTACCAGTTGATCCATTTGACCACGAGAATGTAGAACCTGGTTCAGGAGTTACAGTTAACACGACACCTGCAGCAGGATCACAAGAACTTACAGCACTCTGTCCATTGATTGCAGCAATAGGGGCAGTCTCACCCTCAACTACATATACGATCGTATCGATTACTACTGAATCTTCAGGAGCATCGGTAGCAGGATCAAAAAATGCATTGTCACAGCCTGTATTTACAATTACGCTGTAAGTACCAGGAGTGTTAATTGTAATATTATCTGCAGTTGATCCATCATTCCATTCATAAGAAGCACCACAACCTGCTGTCAATGTAGCAGAACCTGAAGCGCATAAATCACCTACTAGATCAGACTCAACAAAAGAGAAACAATCCAACTTAGGAAATGCTAAGAAATCATTTACATGCAATTGTTTATGAACAATAGAAGTTAAATTAGGAAGTGGATTCCCGTCATTATCTCTAAAAGAACCTGGGGTTTGATCTATCTGCATGACAAAATCAACAATTGTATCTTGAATGTCTCTTACACTTGAGGCATATATACAATCATCAATGTCATGTACATCTGGAGCCAAAGGACCTTGAGTGTTTGGATCAATAAATACTTGACCTCCTATTCCTGCAGAACCTGCAGTGGCATCGAATGGGAATGTCCAAGAACATCCACCATCATCAGAAGCTACACCAAATGTATGTCTGTAATAGTTGCCGTCTCCTTGCGTATAATCTGTTAAAGCTGCAAACAGTACAAATATATTGTTGTTTGCATCTACAGAAACAGTAGGCATACAAGCAAATTGATTCATGTTTCCTAATCTGTACCCATCAATGTTATCAGTTAATTCAGAAAAAGTCTGAGATTGATCAAAATCATAATACCAACTACCAATAGTCTTCCAATCACCCTCTTCAAAATCTTCGTTCCAGTAACCAAGACCAAAACTACCTAGGTCTCCACCAATGAAAACACCACTGTCAGCACTTATAAAAGACTCAGGGTTGCCTCCATAAAGATATAAGCCTATACTTCCATCACCAACAACATCATCTCCTAATCCATTTGATATACCAACGTGATCAAAGAAAGTATGAACCTTACCATTGTTATCAATTAGTGTTGCTATAGAACCACCTGAAGTAGGAATGAAATCAGCTTGGTTTACAGCTTCATCAAATTTTCCTATTCCATTGTTTATGGCTAGTTTTTGAGTCCAAGAAGTTCCGTTATCTTCTGAGATCAAAAGCTTTACGTGCTGTCCTAATTCTGCAATGCCAATTACAACTTTGTCACCTTTTACATCAATAGAATACACATCACCAGAAATATTTGTATAATCTGCGATGCCTGTACCTGGCAATTGAATTGGCGTATCCCATGTAGTACCACCATCAGTAGATCTGGTATACAATAATGCACCATCCATACCATTGTATTCAGTTCCTCCAAAAGTAGTTGGAGTTGTCAAACCAATTAAGTGAATGGTCTGACCATTAGTGCCACCCACAGCAAAACGAGGCCACAAGGCAATAGGAGAGATGGCAGACAAGAAAGTCTCTGCCCATGTTCCAGTACCTACTGTAGATCTTTTGTTCAGTACCAGTTGATCAATTTCAGTACCATGAGAAATTGTAACTTCTTCACCGGCATCTGTCATGCCGATTGTTGGCCAACCTGTTCTTGTGCTTTCTATTCTCAAATTAGGTTGAGTGCCCCAGGCAGTTCCATCGAAAAAAGTGTATCCTGTTCCTCTATCTGTAAATGCTGGAGACAATGCATCATTACTAAATGTCCAAGTAGCAGCCATTGTTCCATCTGTTTTCTTGATGATTCTTCTGCAAACTGATGCATTTGTTTGTAAGTCATAGTAACTAACACCAATTTCAGTTTCATTTTGACCTATATCAGCAACTGCTTTGGCAACGTTTTGAAAAGCCTGAAAACTCTTCTGAGAAATTTCTTCTGATTTGTGTAGATCAACTTTTTTATACCTTTTTGTTGAAATCACAGCAGGAATATTTTGATTATAATTCTGATTGAGCGAATGCTTTGCTTGAGCAAAAGCTCCAAGAGATAATGCTCCCGATAAAAAGGACAGTACTAGTTTTTTCATAGTTAGTAAAATTTAACGCCTAAAGTTAACAAAGATTTGACAGATAACCTGATGTTTTAAATACTTACTCTGAATCAAAGGTCCTTAAGTTGTTGTTTTTTAGCTTGTTAATAAAAAAAATGAAATCTTTTCTAGAAGGTATAAATGCAGAAAAAGATAGTTTGTATAACCTTACGAAAACTCGACATAGATAAATCACAGAAATCAGATAAGAAACCGAAGTAGCAATGGCAGCTCCAATACTGTTGTGTATGGGGATGAGCATAAAACTAAGAAAAATAGTAATACATAGGCTAATTAAGGCACTTTGCATGGCATACTTATTGATACCTATGCCTGAGAAAAAGTGTGAAACAATACCTGAAATTGAAAATACAAAGACACCTGGCAATAAAAAGTAGAGTATGGTTTTAATTTCATGAAAATCATTACCCAGTAGGAGTGGATAAAATGATTTTGGAACCATCAACAAGCTTATGATTGAGATACAAACAACCACAACAGTCAAGCGAACAAGCATCAATGTTGATTGAATGGACGAGCTTATATTTTTAGAGTTTGAAACTTCTGCGTAGTGAACAGCTGATATACTCTTACTGAAAATCCAAATACCCTCTGCAATTGAAATAGCGGTAGAGAACACACCAAGAGTAAATAAAGTAGGGTCAGTATATTCTAGTACATAAAACGTGAAGCGGTAATTTAAAAACTGTGCGATATTCGCAATTTGAAGGGTAATGCCAAATTGAATCAATCTTTTTATTTCAATAGATTGCTTTTGAGTCTCATGAGATATGAGTTTGTTTAAAAACAAAGTACTTAAAACTAAAACAAGAATTTTGGCAATGTAAAAGCTGTAGATAACAGATTGAATACTTGCTAGTTTTCCCAAACAGAATAGAGCGAAAGAGATTAAGAAAAAAAGAAGGCTTAAAAACTGGTGCCAATTCATCCACTTGATCTTGTTTTTTCCTTGAAAAATAAACAGATGAATACTGATAAAGGTCTCTAAAATTGAAAGCACTAAAAAGTGAGTGAAGTGTTGAGCATCTAAACTTGAGAATTTCAACAAAAAATAAGAAACTGAAATACCGCTAAGTATGCCCCATGCATAAGCATGTTTGAGTAGTGAGGTAATTTTAAATCTCGAGGCAAAATACACCAATGCGCTGCCTCCGACAAAATTACTGATCAGCATGGTGAAGGTGATGTTTAAAATCCACCATGAATACCAACCTTTACCCTCAGCGCCTAAAAATCTAGAGGTAATTACCACAATTAAAAGATTGACAATTGCACTTAAAAAGCGAGTACCTAAGGTATGTATGATTTTATGAAACACTTTTTAAATGGGTTTCAAGCCCTTGAATTACAGTTTTAAGATCAATTTTTTGAATGCATTTAAAATCAGGGCACGCTAAAGGGTTATCTACCCTAATGATGTTTGGATTTATCCAAGAATTACATGGCCAGCAAGAAATCTTTTGATGTATAATTGCATGCAAATCGCTGTATTGCTGATAGCCATACAATCTGTGATCAGAGCCTCCCCAAATGGTGAAACTTGGAGTATTCATCACAGCGGCAAGATGCATTAGTCCAGAATCGTGTCCTACAAAAAGCTTGGCTTTTGAAATAATCTCAGCGCTTTCCAATAAGCTTGTTTTACCTATTTTATTTTCAATATGCTGGCCTTTGTATTTCGCAACTTCATTGTGGTCTCCCAAAAGAACAATACGATGATTAGTAGATAAATAATCAATCAAGGCTTGCCAGTTTTGATCAGGCCATTTTTTGTAGGGCGTTTTACCATGTCCGCAATTTGGGGCTAAAGCAATGTAATCAGATACTTTTTTTTGATCATTAACTATAAAATCAGCTATAGAGAGCCTTATCTCACTCTCTTGAAGTAAAGCTTTGTTGATTATAGCAACAGACTTATTTTTCGGAATTTCAACTCCTGCTTTATAGCCCTTTTTTTGGTGATACACTACAGATTTACTCATCAATTTTGAGAACAGCATTGTTTTTTTATTCATTGACAACCAGTCAATAAATAAAAGATCATATTTTTTGATTGAGCTGCTCAACTCAAAAAGGCTTGCTTGATGGGTCTTGTGTAGTAAGTTAAATGACTCAAACAACTCTTTAAGTCCATAATTATCAAAAAAGATGCCTGACACCTCTGCTTGTGCATAACGCTCTTTGATGGCCTTGATGAGAGGAATCATTGTAATAGCATTGCCAATGCCGCTGTTAAATATGAGAGCAACTTTTTGCACAGAGTACTGCAAATATAAGTCTCTAAGATGAGCCACTCAAGGTTAATACTTAGTAAGACCAGGTCTTGGTATTCAGATTAAAGAAATCAATGCCAATTTTGAAGGCGCTTTGTACCTGACCTTTGTAATTTCTACCAGCCACGTAATAAGTTCCAATTTTAAAGAGCTGTTCTTTTATTCTAAAGTGCTTTTCAAGCCCCAGATAAACTTCTTGGTGATTGAAATTGTTTTGCCTTAACAATAAAATACCACCTCCAGCAACTTCTTTGAGCTTGAGCTTACTGATCAGTGGAACTTTATTCAAGAAAAATCCATCAAAATGCTGTACAGCAGTAAGTTGTACAAAAGCCATTCGAGTACTGATAGAAGGCCCTAACAACTGAAAAGAACGTAAGGGATTAGAGTAGTATAAAAAGTCTGATCCTCTAAAAAATTGATAGTTGGTGAATTTAGTACTCGCAGAATCTCCGTATAGAAAATATCCTGCATGCAG
>JAHDHZ010000083.1 GCA_020631045.1 Flavobacteriales bacterium
CTTACTCTGATGGATTTCGTGTAGGGCCCATTATGTGGAATGCGCAAGATGAATACGGTGATCGACTGGCAAAAGGAGTGTATGTATACCGTTTAAAAGTAATTTCTAATCGAGGAGAAGTAGTAGAGCAGACTGAAAAATTGGTGTTGCTCAAGTAGGTGTGAAGAGCTGTGAGTTGTGTGGAGTTTTTCTGAATGAATCGTTAAAAAAAGACTAGAAAAATTGCAAAGCAGCGCTGGGCTTGTGCGCCAAAAAAACCGGGCGAAGCATTCCGATTTTTTAGGCGGGTTTGCGTATTTTTTCTAAGGCTTTTTTTTGATGAATGAAGAAAATACTCCACACAACTCACATCTCTAAGTAATCCAAAACCTCTCAGGGACAATAAATTTTGTAATTTTGCGTTTCAAGGTTAACTATGAAAAAGATATTGTTAAGTTTTTTATTGGCAAGTTCACTGATGTGTATTCAAGCCAATGGTCAAGCTGTTGGCGGAACCACTGCCATTAATGGCGGGGCGAGTTTAAACACCATCACAACTGCTGTTCCGTTTTTATTGATCTCTCCAGACACTCGAGCCAGTGCTATGGGTGATGCAGGAGTCGCTACTTCAACCGATGCCAATTCAATTCATTGGAATGCCTCAAAAGTAGCTTTTGCTGAAAATGATTTTGAACTTTCTTTGTCTTATACCCCTTGGCTTAGAAAATTAGTGAATGATATCAGTTTATCTTACTTGTCTTTTTACAAGAAAATCGATAAACGCAGTGCTTTTACAGGATCACTTAGATATTTCACCCTAGGTGATATTCAATTTACCAATGCCTTTGGTCAAAACACCATTCAATTTAGACCTAATGAATTTTCAATTGATGCAGGTTATGCCATGCAGCTCTCTGACAAATTCTCTTTCGGAACAACCGTGCGTTTTATAAATTCTAACCTTACGGGCGGCGTATCGGTTCAAGGATCAGCCACCAATGCCGGAAGAGCTGTTGCTGTCGATTTATCAGGATATTATTTAAATGACGATGTAGAGCTTGCCGAGATGGACGGAGAACTTGCTTTAGGTTTTTCAATCAGCAATATCGGAAATAAGATGTCTTATTCTGAAACTTCTAAGCGTGATTTTATTCCAATCAATTTGAGGTTTGGGCCAAGATATACTATGAAAATAGATGAGTACAACAGCCTTTCATTCACCTTTGATTTGAACAAACTTTTAGTGCCTACTCCACCCATCTATGCTACTGATTCTAACGGATCTCCGCTTTACAATTCAAATGGAGAGTTGCAAATTTTATCGGGAGTAGATCCTGATCAGGCAGTAGTAGCAGGTATGTTTGGATCTTTTTCTGACGCACCAGGAGTTATTGAACGAGATGCAGAAACTGGGGCTGTACTGTACAATGAAGATGGCTCTGCTCAAATTGCTCCTGGTTCTCGCTTTAGAGAAGAATTAAGCGAATTTACCATCAGTACAGGCCTTGAGTATTGGTATAATAATCAATTTGCTATTCGTGGTGGATATTTTTGGGAACATCAACTCAAGGGAAACAGAAAGTACTTTACTTTAGGAGCTGGCATTAGATATAATGTTTTTCAACTTGACCTTTCGTATCTAATCCCTGCTTATTTTGGTCAAAATGTTCAAAGAAGCCCACTTGAAAATACGATTCGATTCACTTTAGGGTTTAATTTTGACAAACTAAATAGTAAGAAATCTGCTAACATTGATGGTGGCAATTCTTCTGAGTAAATTACCCTTGTTATTTTGAATTTTAGAGTTGGATTCGGTTTTGATGTACATCGTTTAGAACAAGGTGCTGATTTCTTTTTGGGTGGAATCAAACTAGAACATCATTCAGGCGCTGTAGGTCACTCAGATGCTGATGTGTTGATTCATGCCATTTGTGATGCTTTATTAGGAGCTGCAGGCCTGAAAGATATTGGGTATTATTTTCCGAATACCGACCCTAAATACAAAGGTATTGACAGCAAAAAGCTTTTAAAAGAAGTCGTAGACCTAATTGGCCAAGAAGGATATAAAGTAGGTAACCTTGATACTTGCCTTACGCTTGAGGCGCCAAAAATAACACCCCACATCGAGGAGATGAAAAAAAAATTGGCCCCCATATTAAATATAAAGGCCAATCAAATTTCTATTAAAGCCACTACCAACGAAAAACTAGGTTATATAGGTAGAGAAGAGGGCGTAAACGCCCAGGCTGTTGTGTTAATTTTCAAGGATTGACTTTAGTTTATCTAAACTAGTGGCAAACTGATTTGATAATTTTTCAGATTCATCTTCTAAAAAGATATTGAAAGGGAACGGAATAGTCATATCACAGCCCCAAACTACTTGGGTTGAATTTGAGTCTAACATATTTGTATTCATGTAAGGAGTGCTTTGTGCCTGAAAAGGTTTTGTGAATATTAGATTCCATTCTAACCTTTTATCTTCTTCAATTTTAGTTAGCTCCATTGAACCGTAACCAACTTGCTCGTGCTCGCTTTCCCATTTATGAATCGAACCTAACTGACCATCTGTTCCGCTAAATTCTCTTTTCGTATTTGGATCCATTTCTGACCAAACACTGTACTTCAATTGATTTTTATAAAGTTTGATGTAATTAAAGATTTCTGTGCTTGGTTTGTTTATGGTTATTGATTGCTCTACTAGTTTACTTTTTTCTAAAGTTGAGGCGTATATTAGTGTCACAACTATTAATAAAACAATAAATCCCAATAGATATTTAATAATTTTCATGTGTTTAAATTTTGTGTTTGACTTATCAAAATTACTGCTTTTTAGCTTCATTCCAAATGACATCCATCTCATCTAAACTCATATTAGAGAGTTCTAAACCCTTCTTTTGTACCTCTGCTTCTAAGTAGTTAAATCGCTTGATGAATTTTTTATTGGTCTTTTCAAGAGCGTTCTCTGGATCTATATCTAAAAATCGGGCATAATTGATCAATGAGAAAAGTACATCTCCAAACTCTTGTTCAATGTTTACTTTGTTGTTTTGATCAACCTCAACCTTAAGCTCGTTAATTTCTTCAACTACTTTTTCAAAAACTTGATTTTTATCTTCCCAATCAAACCCAACGGCTTTTACCTTTTCTTGTATGCGATTTGCTTTGGTCATAGCAGGTAAAGATTTAGGTACGCCTGACAATACTCCTCCCTTTTCACCTTTTGCCTTTTTCTCTTCTAATTTGATTTGTTCCCAATTGCGTTTGACAGCTTCACTATCTTGCGCATCAACATTGCCATAAATATGCGGATGACGACGTATCAACTTATCGCACAAACTCTCAATCACTAAATTGATGTCAAATGCTTTTTGTTCAGACCCAATTTTGGCATAAAACACAATGTGCAACAACAAATCTCCCAACTCTTTTTTAACCTCATCTAAATTGTTTTCAGTTATGGCGTCACACAATTCATAGGTCTCTTCAAT